>JAUNOI010000091.1 GCA_030531165.1 Lachnospiraceae bacterium | reverse complement strand
TTGCGACAGCTTTTATATGATATCAAAACTTTCTTTTCTTGTCAAGAACTTTTTTATTTTCTTTTTTCTCAGCCTACCGTCCCCGGTGCATTATTGATTTGGAAAATAATTCAAGTTCTGTAAATAGCTGCCGTTTTCTCAGCGACAGCTTGTATAGACTATCATATTCTTTTACTCTTGTCAACACTTTTTATACAATAATTTTCAAAAACTTTTTATGCGACAATTTCCCATAATTGCTGAAGATAATGTTTTAGCATTTCTACAATCGTCATTACTTCTGGTATTTCTTTCCACAGTATATCCATATATGCTCCATTATATACAGAATATACAAGAAAAACGAGAAAGACTGCTATTCCGCCTTTCAATAATCCAAAGACGGCACCAAGAATCTTATTAATCGTTCCAACTACCGGGATATCTGAGATAATTCCTGAAAAGTGAATAATAATATGACAGAAAATTTTAATCATGACCATTAAGATCAGAAACAGAAATATCAATGATGCCATAGAAGCCAGCTCAGGCCCTACAAACCGCTTAAAGAATCCTGCAAATTGTTCAATATTACCACTTTTCATCACAAACTCTCTTACTAATAAAATCGAACCTCCGAAAGATAAGATCCATGAAATGAGTAAAAGGACTGATTTTATCAGTCCTCGACGATATCCTAATATTGTTTCGATTACTAAATAAATAACAGGGATTAATAATATTAAATTCATATGTAACTTATTCCTCCTATTTTAGCTTAATCATATCAAGACGATCTTCATAACCTATAAAATACTCCCTGTCTCCGGATCCGGGGAGCAGCTGCAATAGATGCTTTGTAAAGCTATAATCAAATAGCACCTTTCCATTCGATGAATAGACCGTACAATGATATGGACTTGTAAAAATAACTTTATCATTGCGGAGATTTATGGTTGTATAGTCTCCATCAATTCCGCATTTGCCAACCATGTTACCATTTTTGCTGAAAATTTCAAGTGTATAATTCCCATCTTTTTCATCAGTATAATGTCCACGGACGATTGCAAAGTGATTGCTGTCATAGGCAATGCTCTTGATCGATGATTCTATCGCTGTCTCCTTTTTTAATTTCGGTTTATTATTGATTTGATAAACAAGGATCTTATCATCACCGAACGCACAAACAGTATCACTGCCCATAAACGTAACAGTCGGCACTACTGTATTATCGCAATCAAATCCTCCTAAAATATTTTTCGTTTTCTCCCCGTCTTCACTAAAATCATAAAATGTCAGACGATTTTTCATCTCAACGCCATCTACGATAAAATAACTTGCACACAGGATCTCCCCATTTGGCGACAACGCAATATCCAATGGATATCCATTCTCACTGATACTCGTCTTAATGCTGACCAATTTTTCACCGCTTCTATTATATAGTTCGATATAATTGGTCTTTTTTGCAGAAAGTGCCACGGCAACGACTCCCTGATCTGCGATTTCAGCATCCATAATTTGATACGGAGCTGTAATATTGTAGGATTTACCCTTATCATCGTAAATATACAGATTCGTACCATTCAGATCCGCAATCAGAATATATTTACCACTGATCTTGATCTGCGGCTTGCTGACGGAATAAGTTCTGGACCAGGATTTATTACCATTCTTATCGTAATAAGCAATCTGATTCTCGCCGTATTTTATTATCCCATCTTTATATACTTCTATATTCTGCGATGATGAATTTTCTTCAACTACTGTCTTTGTTTTTACAAAAGAGTGAAATTGTCTGTAATGATGAGCAATCACCGCACAGCATAACACCAATGCAATTACAGCCGCAAGAAATATACGATACTTTTGGTAAAACCTCTTTCTATTGTTAGCCTGTTGAATTTTTTCAGCACTGTTTACATAAATTGAAAAATCTTTCATTTGTATCCCTCATTTTTTTTGCTATTTTTTTATTATAGCTCAATTCTTCTTTTGATACCACCTCTATTTTACGGATGGAATTTTTATTTTTTGTCCAGGATAGATAGAATCTGTTGCCTTTAGACCATTTTCACTCATAATTCTTCCAACATATTTTCTGGATTGAAAAAATTTCAGACTAATTTTCGTGACTGTATCTCCGCTTTGCACAGTATAAATATAATCTGCATTTGACATCGTTTCCGTCTTATCTTCTTCTGTTGCTATTTCGGTTTCTTCTGTTGCGGCGGTAAATACTGCAGTGACTGATTCCCCATTCTCTTTTGTATTAAAATTCATATTTCTTACTCGATCTGAGAACGCTGTTACAACTTTCCGAGGAACAACAGCCTGTCCAAGAATAGCATAGGTTCCCGCAGCGCCTAAAAGAAACATGAATGCCGCAGCCACTGCTGTCTTTTTTATAAAATTTGATGTCTGTCTGTCCTTTCGTCCCAGTTTACTTCTGGACTGCCGCACAATCCGTTCATCGCGGCGCTGTTCCAGCATTTTTTCATAAAAATCTGCCGATTCCTGCTCTTTTCTCAAATCGACCAGATAATTCTGCATTTCTTCATTTTTTACATAGTAAATATAATAACCAGTCTGGCGAATTAAATCTTGTCCACGATATGCGTACATCGCCTCTTCCTCATCCAGCGGATCTTTTATGTATAAGATCTTGCCGTCACCTGGAAAATTTTCAAAATGAGTCCTCTTTATCTTATCATTTAATCGAACAGACATGCCTGTCCTACACAAATACCAGCCAACAACTTGCTGCTGTTTAAAATAATTTTCTTTCATCTCATAGATTCTGTTCCATACAGTATTATCAAATACCGTTTCATCTAAATCAAGTTCTATATTCTGAGCTTCCATTGCCCCATTTACAAATATGTATGTTTCACTGCCTGTCCGTTCAATTGTACCAAATAATATTGCACCCCTGACATAAGTGCGGCTGTCTTTTGTAATTGCAGAAATATATGTCATTACATAATCTTCTATATATATCTTAGTTAATCCTGCTACTTCTCCAATCTGACGAAAATTCTTCGGCAATTTCACGGTTTTCTCACCTCTTTCTATTTATTTCCGCGGGCAGCGAGCCAAGTAGACACGCCTGCATGTCCATTTGACGGCCGTCGCAAGTGTCAAATGTCCCACAACTCTGCTGCGCATTCAAGTTACAGGTCCCGTAGCTTGTACAGGGAATTTGACTAAAATCAGGTTACCATAATTCTTTGAAAGGAATTGCCGGTTCTCGTCGAGTTATCCATATATTTTATCTGATTTTTGCGACAATTTATCTGTTTAAATTTTCTCTTTTCGTAAATACTATTTCCAGAATATTTTTATGATTTGACTTGAAATTTGAGGTTTTCCAATGAACAGAACAATATATTTTAATCCAGAAAAGAAAAATGCACTGCATAATTTCTCGGACACCCTGCTCCGATATATTAAGAAAACAAAAAAAGACAGCCAAACCCTTGTACTGGTCTGCATAGGTACAGACCGTGCAACCGGTGACTGCCTTGGTCCCTTAGTCGGACATTATCTTGCTGAAAATCTGCCAGCAGAGTTTCCGATCATCTACGGAAATCTGTCTGAACCGGTTCATGCAGCAAACTTAGCCCAAACATTAGATACCATTCATTTAAAAATCTCAGCTCCGTATATTATTGTAATCGATGCCTGTCTCGGTTGTTCGGATCATGTCGGCTATGTAACGCTGTCAAACCAGCCGTTGGAACCCGGAAAAGGAGTCAACAAAACCCTCCCTTCTCTGGGACATATATCAATTACCGGAATCGTTGATGAATATGGAACTGAGAATTATACGACGATTCAAAATACACATTTATGCGAGGTGATGAAGCTTGCAACTTTTATTGCAAATGGAATTACAGATCTAATTTCATATCACCATCTTTAATCAGGCCTTTGCACCGCATAAATTCTGCGATCACATACGTCAAGATTGCGGGTACGATCACATGCATCACTACTATTTCAAGAATAGCAGCCTGTCCCGGCACTCCTTCCGACACCATCGTCTGATATCCCATGATCTGCCCCACCAATCCTGCCGTTCCCATACCTGATCCAATCGCATTATTCGTCATCTTTAATACGACTGTAGATACCGGTCCTAAAACTGCACTTGCAATGATCGGTGGTAGCCAGATGATCGGTTTTTTAACGATATTCGGCACCTGAAGCATGGAAGTTCCAATCCCTTGTGCCAGCAATCCTCCAAAACCATTCTCACGAAAGCTTGCAACTGCAAATCCTACCATCTGGGTACTGCATCCAATAGCTGCTGCTCCTGCTGAAAGCCCTGATAAGTTCAGAACCACCCCTAAAGCGGCTGAACTGATCGGAAGCGTCAGTATCATTCCCATTAAAACAGATACCACAATTCCCATCAAAAATGGCTGTTGTTCGGTGCCCCACTGAATCATCGCTCCGAGCTGTGCCATAAACTGAGAAATCGGAGGCCCTACGACCAGTCCAACAAATCCTCCTCCTAATATGGAAATAATCGGTGTAACTAAAATGTCTAATTTGGTCTTCCCTGATACGATATGTCCCAGTTCAATCCCGACATAAGCCGCAATAAATGCCCCTAAAGGCTCACCCGCACCAATTAACTGAATCGTTCCATCTAGAATTACTTGTCCTGCCAATAGTTTACTGGCAAATGCCCCAATCATGCCGGCACTTGCTGCAGATACCGTTACCAGCGGAGATTCACCATATTTATTCGCAACTCCAACACCGATTCCAGCTCCTGTCAATGCCTTTACAACAGAAGACATCATAATCAGATATTCTCCTGTCTGTCCGCCGATGACCGTTCCAACCTGACTGACGATCGTTCCTACGATCAAAGTTGCAAATAACCCAGTAGCCATGCCGGATAATCCCAGTATGAATACACGATTCAACCATTTTTTAATCATTTTTTTCCTCCACTAAAAACCCGTTCTCTCTTAACACCTGTTCGATGTGATCTAATATTTCCTCGTTGTCCGCTTCTACCGTATGAATATGATTTCCTTTTGTTAATGTCAGCAAAGGCTCACTATTCATATCTGTCATCTTTGCTAAAAATTCATCCGCTTCTCTGCGGTTTTGTATGATCAGGTCTACCGTGATCAGTCCATAAACGCTGTGAAATATGGAAACATCCAGCATCCTGCCTCCGCAGTCTACAATAGAATATAATTCTTCACACATATGTTCAAAATCATGAGTAACAACAAATGCCCTTTTTACTTTACTGACATCTTCTTTATACAAAAGATATCCACGTGTCGTTGATATAATATTCTTATTCGTCGCTCTTAGCAGTGCCATATCCTGAACGATCACCTGTCGACTTACCCCCATCTGCTTTGCCAGCATTGTGCCGGAAATTGGTCCTGCCGCAGTTTCTAATTCTTTTAATATCTGAATTCTTCTTTCCTTTCCATTCATAAAGTACCGGACTCCTTTTGTCTTGTCTGTTAACTTGTCAATTGTTCTTATTATAACATGGATTCCTTGCTTTACAAGCAAGAAAAAAGCAGATATACTAACCTTAATAAGGGAAAGGAAGAATTTAATCATGTATCGAATGTGGGGAAAAGTATTCAAAAATAATCATTTATTAAAAGATACTGTCATTGTTATGGACCAGACAGATATGACTCGTACTCAAAAAGTCTATGGTTCTTTAGAAGAAATCTGCTATGAATTTGATCTAGAAAAACCGATGTGGCTGGAATCTACAAAGATGGATTTCCTTTATCACAGTAGAACACGCTTTACTTCCGATAATTTTATTGAAGCGATTGATTTTGATTACCTTGAAATACAAGTAATTGAAGAAGATTAACTACAATTATAGTAAAATTTATATTTCTCTTTCTTATAATGATTATCAATAGCTTCAATAACATTGATATGAGAGGAGTAATGAATTGAACACAAATGATAAAAATAATTCAGAGCAATTGCGTCTTCAACGGATAGAGTATGCCTATCACAAATTCAGCAAAACTTTAATCAAACAAGTACGCAAACATTATCACGCAGATCAGCATATTGCGGAAGATATTGTTCAAACCACATTTGAACGCGTCTTAAGATATGGTTATAATTTTGCATCGTATGATGACAAAGTTGCTTTTCGTTTTCTATATACGATTATGAGGCACGAAGCGTCTCATCTCCTTGAAAAACAACAGAACTATCTTTGCACAGATGAAATCCAAGAAATTCTAAATAAAATTTCGCTTTCTGCTATTGATTCCGGGAATAATCCTGAACTGTTATATATTGAGAGAACCATTGTCCGTGAAGCGGTCAAGAAGCTGCCACCAAGTTATGCTTCTGTTCTCTATCTGCATTATTATCATGGTTACAAATTTAAGGAAATCGCAGATTTTCTTGGCATCAGTGAAAACACCGCAATTCAGAGAAATTATTATATTCGCCAGAAACTGAAACAGATTCTTATAAAGGAGGGCTTCCGGGATGAAACAGACAAATGATTTTGAAGATAAAATTTTAGATAACCTGTTGATCAACTCCATGGATGATCTCTATCCGGATTTTGAGGATCTTGTCTCCGATGATGATGTGGAACCTTCTGAACATTTTCAACGATCTATGGAGGAGATGTTCCAGGCAGAACGACAAAAGCTGCGGCGAAAAACATTCCGCAAACGTCTGTCACACCTTGCCGCCGCATTCGCATTGTTCCTGATCGTGGCATTTATCACCGTTAATACGACCTCTGCATGGAAAGAGCCTTTGTATAACTTTCTCTTTAAAAACAGCAGGGATGGCGAAACATCAAAAGTTGACTTTATGGAAAAGGATAATGTTAGTGATGCCGATAGATACCTGCCGGATTATGTACCGGATGGGTTTATATTGACAGAAAAAAATTATAATGAAGAGACAGACCAATATCATATGCATTATGAAAATACAGATCTGTATTTTATCATTATGATCGTAATAGCAGCAGTGGGCATTCTGGGCGTGACTTTAC
>JAUNOI010000019.1 GCA_030531165.1 Lachnospiraceae bacterium | reverse complement strand
ATTCTTTCATATAAATCGATTGTTAGGTGCATTATTTGTGAAATGATGAGGGATATTCTATAAAAAATATCTATGGATTAAATCATCTGTCTTTCTAGCTTTTTATCATACAATCATATATAATAGAAGATAAGTTTAAAAGATAGAATGGGAGTTTTTGGGTGTGGACTATATGATGAATATTGTCAGGGAGTTGCAGGAATATCCGTCCACGACGATACTGGATAATATGTACTGTGAACCCCTGAAAGCAAAAAATTTAGACATTTATTTAACAACAATCAGTAAATTAAATCCTGAGGCGGTTTTAGTGGGGGATTCGCCGGTCTATATGGGCAGTCATCAAACAGGGATTCCATTTACGGATGAATATAAGATTGGGAATGAAGAACTTTTTCTGCTTCAGCAGAAGGATCAGCAGGGCCACTCGATCATCAATGATACGGAGGATGAACTAAAGAGGGATTTTAGTTCGGCAGTTATCTGGAATGGATTGGAACTGGAGCTTGAGAATATGGTTCTTTGGAATATCATGCCGTTTTATACACATGAAGCGGATTTTAATGTTGCAAGAAAGAATTTATTACCGCAGGAAGAAGAGGCAGGATTTCATTTTTTAAAGCAGCTTTTAAAGGAGATCCCGAGTATTCGGATGATTTTAGTCGCAGGTGAACTCGCTTCCCGTATTATTTTAAGGCATGTTGAATTAAAAAAAGATTATGAAATATACTATATCAGTAATCCGAGTATTGCTTCTGTTCCAGAATTTATATCAAGAGTCAAAAAGGCATTTGAATTAAAAGAGAATATTCTCGAACGGGAGCGCCTTGCTTCGGAAAGTGAAGTGGCCTATGAATACCGTCGAAGATGGGCGGATACGGATGAATCCGGCAATTTCTACTGCCGCGCATTGAATAAGATCCTGCCTGCTTCGATGTCAAAGTACTGCGGATGCTGTCCGTGTAATTTATACGGTGAGTTGTATTGCGGATACTATGATTTTAATCGCAATGACCACGGATGGGAACTTCGCAAGGTAAAAAGGCGTTTTGACCTGTTGATTCAGGCGAATCTGATTCCGCTGTTTCCAGATTATAAATTGCGAACAAAACATGGCAGTGTTTTGACGGAACAGGCGTTTCAGTTTTTGGCAGAAGTTTACCGTGATAGAATCAGCTTGAAATCCAATGCGCCGTATTTGTTTTATTTGATGGAGATTGCATTTCAATATATTCCATATCTTGAAAAGATGGAAAATGATCATCCGGAAGAAATTTATGTTGCAATTTTATTCCATAATATATTAAATAACACGAAAGTGGCATCCGGCAGAATCGGTAAGGAATTTGGAAGTTACATCCAATCCCTGATCGATCCGGAAGAAGAAGAACATCTGGAAAATCTGGCCGAAGTGTTGACGATGTTTGAATCGGTCAATACTCCGAAAGAACAGATGCGGTTATTTAAAAAGATTTTTAAAATAGATATATTAGAAATTTAAAGGAAAATTCATTATGAGTGCAGGAATTGTATTTAGTCAGATGCTGATTATTTTTGCCTTGATGCTGATCGGCTTGTTTTTATGTAAAAAAGGAATTGTTTCAAGAGAATCATCGAAGGATCTTTCCGGTATTGTCGTAAATATCTGTTCGCCGATGCAGCTGATCATGAGTGTGCTGAATCATTCAGATACCGGGACTGACCGTTCGGTTTTAATTGATTTTTTTGTTTTCAGTATACTGGCTTATATCATTCTAATTGTATTTGGATATATTGTGAATTATATTCTGCAGATTCCCCCAAAATGCAGAGGTGACTATCATTTGATGACGATTTTCGGGAACTGCGGATTTATCGGGATTCCGGTTGCACAGGCGCTTCTTGGACAGGAGTCCTTGATTTATGTTGCCGTTTTTAATTTATGTTATAATTTATTTATGTATACCTATGGTTTATGGATTATCACCTCGGATGTGGAAGGTGCCCCTGTGAAAGACCAGATCAGACAATTTGTGAATCCCGGCACTGTTGCATGTGTGGTTACGATACTTATTTTTTGGTTCCGCATTCAGGTTCCGGAACAGCTTCAGAGTCTTTGCTCTTATGCCGGACAACCTGCGACATTCCTTGCTCTGGTTGTAATCGGCATTTCGCTGTCTGAAATGAATTTGAGTGAATTGATTACAGATCGTACGATGTTTTTGTTTACGATTGTAAGATTTGTTCTATTTCCGATCATCTTTGTCAGTGTTTTAAAATTGTTTATAGAAGATGCTCTGATACGCGGAACGATGGCGCTTATGATCGCAGTGCCTGTTGGAAATATGCCCGCGATGATGCGTGCCCAATACGGGCAGGATGATACGCTGACAGCAAAAGGAGCCGTGGTTACGACCGTATTTTCGGTGATTACGATTACGATTACCTGTCTGTTCGTATAGATAGTAAGAAATTTTCTATATTCATCCATATAAAAACAGGCACCGTTTTCGGTGCCTGTCCGATTATTCTGCTAAAATCTCATCTTTTCGATTTAAAAGATCATCACTGAATAAATCATGTTCTAACTTTTCTTCGCCAACACGGTCGATTACCATTCCGAGACGTTCCTTTCCGTCTGCATTTTCCTTAAACCAGAGCATTGTCTTTTCCAGTAATGGGAAAACTTCATCATAGGTTACGAGTCGGGATAATTTTGTGCCCATACGTGTTTTCTTGCCCCATGTTCCACCAACATAGATCTGATATAAGGTTTCGCTTTCATGCGCAACTGCTTTAAATGGACACTTTCCGGTACATACACCGCAAGTTAAGCATTTGCTTTCATCGATGATCATCTTACCATCAACAACAGTAATTGCTTTAGATGGACAGTTGATCTCGCACTGGCACTTCTTACATCCTCTGCATGCTTCCATATCGTATACCGGTACTTTGTGTCCTTCGATACCGAAATCGTTCAATGCAGGTTTTAAACAGCTGTTCGGACAGCCGCCGACTGCGATTTTGAATTTGTGAGGGAGTTTAACGTCGCTCCAGCCGATATAGTAATCTTCGTATAATTTTTTTGCTAATGCCTGTGTATCATAATTGCCATATACACAGGTAGTTCCTTTACAGGCTGTAATAGGACGGATCTTTGCTCCGGTTCCGCCAAAATAAAGATCGCGTTCTGCTGCATAAGCTTTTGCATCCGGAATGCTTTCGTAAGGGATGCCGACGATCTCCGCGCACAATCTGGTTGTAAAAGCAACTGTTCCGTTGCCGAATTTATCTGCGATTTCAGAAACTGTCTTTAAATCCTGACCAGAAAAAGTCGTTCCTTTTGGAACAATTCTGCCGGAAAATAATTCTGTACCGCGATTAATCAAAAATCCCTGGGCTTTTACTTCTTTGATCTGCTGTTTTGTTAATTTTTTTGCCATGGATAGATACCTCTTTCTCGTTTTTATAAATATTAGAACTCACATATATTTATTATAAAACAAGATGCAGGAGAAGTAAATATCCGAAACAGAATTGGAGTGCTTGACTTTATATAGAAATCTTTTATATAATCTAAATACTATGTAATGGATATTATTTGTTAATGAAAAAATAAAGGAGGCATATTATGATAAAGAAAGATGTTCTTCAGGTTGCTGTATTGGGAGCAGGAACGGTTGGAACCGGTGTATATAAAGTAATTCATCATTTACAGGAAGATATGAAACATAAAATCGGATGCGGTCTTGTTATTTCTAAAATTTTAGTAAGAGATGCATCCAAAAAAAGAGAGGGAATTGATTGTTCTCTATTGACAGACCAATGGTCTGATATTATTCATGATGCGGATATCGACATTGTTGTAGAAGTGATGGGAGGGATTGAACCTGCCAAAACTTATATTACAGAAGCATTAACAGCCGGTAAAAGCGTCATTACTGCGAATAAAGACTTGATGGCTGAGCATGGAAAAGAATTATTAGATCTTGCAGAAGAACATAAATGTGATCTGATGTTCGAAGCATCAGTAGCAGGAGGAATACCGATTCTCCGCCCATTAAAACACTGTCTTGCAGGCAATCATATGTCTGAGATCATCGGTATCGTCAATGGCACGACAAATTTTATACTGAGTAAGATGACAGAAGAGGGATGTGGATTTGAAGAAACATTAAAACTTGCCCAGGACCTTGGTTATGCAGAAAGCGATCCGACCGCTGACGTTGAGGGCCTTGATGCTGCAAGAAAGATGGCGATTATGGCTTCAATCGCGTTTAATTCAAGGGTAACATTCGGTGATGTATATACGGAAGGCATTACAAAGATCACAGAAAGGGATATTGCCTATGCAAAGGAGATGGATCGCGTGATCAAGCTGCTCGGCGTAGCGAAGAATACAGAAGATGGAATTGAAATCAAAGTTCATCCAATGTTGATCGACAGCAATCATCCTCTGGCATCTGTCAATGATTCTTTTAATGCAGTGTTTGTAAGAGGTGACGCGGTCGGAGACGTTATGTTTTACGGAAGAGGTGCCGGAGAATTGCCTACGGCGAGTGCCGTTGTCGGTGATGTCCTTGAAACTGCACGTCATATTAAGAATGAATGTACTGGTGAGACAGGATGTACCTGCTATAAAAATATTCCAATTAAGCCGAGCGCAGAATGTGAAAGTAAGTATTTTGTCAGACTACAAGTAGAAGACCGTGCAGGTACGCTCGCAGGTATTTCCAGCGTATTCGGAAATAATGCAGTCAGCATTGAGCGGATTGCACAAAAACATTCCGATAATAATGTTGCAGAAATTGTTGTGATTACGCATAAAGTAAAAGAAAAAGATATCACAAATTCCTTGACGATTTTAAGTACGATGCCTCTGGTAAAATCTGTCAATAGCGTGATCCGCGTATATTAATCTATTTGGATGAATGATTGTTTTCATCTATAAATTATGATATACTTAGACTAGTTTAATGTGTAAATGAGGTGCGAGATGAAAGACATAAAAGATATGAAAAGAATTCTTTTAAAACTCAGCGGAGAGGCTCTTGCCGGTCCGGAGAAAAAGGGATTCGATGAGGCTACCTGCCTTGATGTTGCAGGCCAGATTAAGAAAGTGGTCGATGCGGGAATTCAAGTTGCCATTGTTATCGGTGGAGGGAATTTCTGGCGTGGAAGAACAAGTGATAATATGGAACGAACAAAAGCAGATCAGATCGGTATGCTTGCAACTGTTATGAATTGCATTTATGTTGCGGATGCATGTCGTTCAGTAGGACTGAAGACAAAAGTTTATACGCCATTTGTATGCGGTTCATTTACAGAGCTGTTTTCAAAAGATTCAGCGGTTGCCCAGTTAGAGCAGGGAACGGTCACATTTTTTGCAGGAGGAACCGGACACCCGTACTTTTCTACTGATACGGCAACTGCTCTCCGGGCGATTGAAATCGAAGCGGATGCTATCCTGTTAGCGAAAGCAATTGATGGTGTCTATGACAGCGATCCGAAGACCAATCCGAATGCTGTGAAGTATGATACGATTTCTTTAGATGAAGTTTTGGATCAGAAATTAGCAGTCATCGATCTGACAGCTACGATCATGTGTCTTGAGAACAAGATGCCGCTGGCTGTATTCGGATTGAACGAAGAAAACAGTATTGTGAATACATTTGACGGTAAATTTAATGGAACTTATGTTACAGTTTAGAATTGAAATACAGGAGGAAGAAACATGTTAACAAGATATGAAGATAAGATGGAAAAGTCTTTAAGCAGCCTTGAGAAAGAATATGCAACCATTCGTGCAGGACGTGCGAATCCACATATTTTAGATAAAATAAAAGTCGATTATTATGGAACTCCTACGCCGATTCAGCAGGTTGCGAATATTTCCGTACCGGAAGCGAGAATGATCACGATTCAGCCATGGGAAGCAAGATTGATCAAACCGATTGAAAAAGCGATTATGTGTTCCGATATCGGCATTAATCCGAACAACGATGGTAAGATGATTCGCCTCAATTTTCCGGAATTAACAGAAGAGCGTCGTAAAGATTTGGTAAAAGATGTAAAGAAAAAAGGAGAAAGTGCAAAAGTTGCAATTCGTAACATCCGTCGCGATGCGAATGATTTTCTAAAAAAACAGAATAAAGCAAGCGAAATCACAGAGGATGAATTAAAGGATTACGAGAATAAAGTTCAAAAGATGACAGATAAATTCATCAAAAAAATTGATACTGCAATTGATACAAAATCAAAAGAAATCATGACAGTTTAAACGCTGAAGAACAGGGCGTGCTATCCATGCACCCCTGTTTTATGATTGCGCGAAGCTACAGGACAAATGAGAACAATCATATTGTTTTTATTTGATGTGCATGCGAACCGCTGAAATTTACGCAGGGCGTGTTTCATCCGGTTTGCATAAAGGCATAATATATGTAACAGGAGGAAAAAATGGCTGATTTAAAAATTCCAAATCATGTAGCTATTATAATGGATGGAAATGGACGTTGGGCCAAAAAACGTATGCTTCCAAGGAATGTAGGGCATGCGCAGGGGGCAAAGACCGTGGAACAGATTATTGAAGATGCGCATAATCTTGGTATCAAGTATTTAACCGTATATGCATTTTCTACTGAAAACTGGAAAAGACCACAGGATGAAGTCAATGCCCTGATGAAATTATTAAAAGATTATCTGAAAACATGCATTAAGCGTGCCAATAAAAATAATATGCGCGTACGCGTAATTGGAGATAAGACCGGTTTAGAACAGTCGATTCAGGATAAGATCTGCGAGCTGGAAGAAGTTTCTGCCAAGAATACCGGTATTAATTTTACCATTGCAATTAATTATGGAAGCCGCGATGAAATGGTTCGTGCAATGCGCCATATGATGGATGACTGCAGAAATGGAGATTTACTTCCATCTGAATTGTCAGAAGAAGTATTTCAGAGTTATCTCGATACAAAAGATCTTCCGGATCCGGACTTGATGATCCGTACCAGCGGGGAGCTTCGATTATCAAATTATTTATTATGGCAGCTTGCTTATACAGAGTTTTATTTTACAGATGTATTGTGGCCTGATTTTGATAAAGCAGAATTGGAAAAGGCAATTGAATACTATAATGGGAGAGACCGCCGTTTTGGCGCTGTTTAGGAGTGTGACAAAGTTATGTTTAAGACACGTTTATTAAGTGGAATTATATTAGTGGTTGCTGCCGCCCTGACTTTATATTTTGGTGGAATCATTACTTTGGCAGTTATGATGATCATTTCTCTTATTGGAGCGAATGAACTTTTGAAAATTTTTCAGATTGAAAAGTCTTCAATGGCAGTAATTGTATATTGTGCAACGATCTTGTATTATCTGATGCTTTTCTTCGGCGTTGGAAGCTGGGGATTTATGTTCCTGATTATTTCAATGATTTTTATTTTGGGAGCATATGTATTTTGTTATCCAAAATACAACGCAAATCAGATGATGGCAGCATTTTTCAGCCTTATTTATGTGAGCATTATGCTGTCGTATATATATCAACTTAGAATTTTACAAAACGGCTTAGAATATGTTGTTTTGATTTTCCTGGCTGCATGGGGAACAGATACTTTTGCATATTGCAGCGGTATGTTATTAGGAAAACATAAGATGACACCGTTGCTCAGTCCGAAAAAGACGGTTGAGGGAGCTGTCGGTGGATTGATCGGCTCTGCATTATTGGGAGCGCTATATGGATTTTTTATTGCCGGTCATCTAAGACTGGACTACAATCCGATTGCCATTTTCCCGGTAATCTGTGTTGTAGGAGGCATCGTTTCTATGATTGGTGATCTTGCTGCATCCGCGATCAAACGTAATTTTGATATTAAAGATTATGGAACATTGATTCCAGGTCATGGTGGAATCCTGGATCGATTCGACAGCATTATTATCATTGCGCCGATCGTTTATCTGATCATTGCAATGCTGACAGGAACAACTTTATAAAGAAAGCAGGTATTCATTTTTGAACATTATCATTGCATTAATTATTTTTAGCTTTATCATTATTTTTCATGAACTTGGACATTTTTTACTCGCAAAGAAAAATGGCATTTGTGTAGAAGAATTCTGTCTGGGACTTGGACCAACGCTGATCGGCAAGCAGTTTGGAGAAACTTTTTACAGTCTGAAGCTGTTTCCATTCGGCGGTGCCTGTATGATGCGAGGAGAAGATGAAGAGAGCAGTGATGCACGGGCTTTTGGCAATAAGTCCGTATTGGCACGCATGTCAGTTGTATTTGCCGGACCATTTTTCAATTTCGTATTAGCGTTTGTTTTATCTGTAATTCTGATCGGACTTATTGGAAGCGACATTCCTGTCATATCGGATGTTGACCGGAATTCTCCTGCCTATGAAGCAGGAGTCCGTGCAGGAGATGAAATTACGAAGATTGACGGTTCCAGAATCCATAATTTTCGTGAGATCAGTTACTATCTTTATTTAGAAATGCCTGATCAGCCGTTTGAAATTGAATATCAACGGGACGGTGAGAGAATCACGAGCACCGTAACTCCAAGATATGACAAGGAGACATCTAGTTATCGAATCGGCATTCAAAGTTCCGGTAACGTAAAATTAAGTCCGCTAAAAACAATTCAGTACAGTTTGTATGAAGTACGTTGCCAGATAAAAATTACCATATTGAGCTTAAAGCAACTTGTATTTGGTCGACTTGGACTGAATGAAGTATCCGGCCCAGTTGGAATTGTCTCGATGATCGGCGATACTTATAATGAGGCGCGTGATTATGGATTTTTAATGGTATTTGTAGCCATGCTGAATCTAACGATTCTTTTAAGCGCGAATCTCGGTGTAATGAATTTACTCCCGATTCCTGCTCTGGATGGCGGACGCCTTGTATTTTTGTTCATTGAAGGAATTCGAGGCAGAGCAATGGATTCTGAAAAAGAAGGAAAAATTCATTATATAGGACTTATATTACTTTTAGGACTTATGGTTCTGGTAATGATAAAAGATATACGAACATTATTGATCAGCTTTTTACAATGAGGTGAGTAGATATGAGTGATCGCGAACATACAAAAGTAATTAAAATCGGAAACAAAGTAATCGGAGGCGGTAATCCGGTTCTGATCCAGTCAATGACTAATACAAAAACAGATGATGTAACGGCAACTGTAGAACAGATATTAAGATTAGAACAGGCAGGCTGTGAGATCATTCGCTGTACAGTTCCGAACATGGAAGCTGCAAAAGCATTGAAAGAGATTAAAAAGCAGATTCATATTCCACTCGTTGCTGATATTCATTTTGATTATAAAATGGCAATTGCAGCGATCGAGAACGGCGCGGATAAAATCCGTATCAATCCGGGCAATATTGGCTCAGAAGAAAAGGTCAGAGCAGTTGTTAATAAGGCAAAAGAATATGACGTTCCGATTCGGATTGGTGTGAACAGCGGTTCTTTAGAAAAAGATATCATTGCAAAATATGGCAAAGTAACAGCAGAAGGAATTGTAGAAAGTGCTCTTGCAAAAGTAAAGATGATCGAGGATATGGGATATGATAATCTTGTTGTAAGTATCAAATCATCGGATGTTTTGATGTGTGCAAAAGCCCACGAGCTGATTGCACCGAAGATTCCATATCCGATTCATGTTGGAATCACAGAGTCAGGAACTGTCTTCAGCGGCAATATAAAATCTTCTGTTGGACTTGGTATTATATTAAATATGGGAATCGGTGATACGATTCGTGTATCGCTTACCGGTGATCCGGTTAATGAAATTGCGACCGCAAAGCTGATCTTAAAGACACTCGGTCTTCGCAGTGGAGGAATTGAGGTTGTATCCTGTCCAACATGCGGAAGAACGAACATCGACTTAATCTCTCTTGCGAACCAGGTAGAGACGATGGCGGCGGATTTTGATCATCTGAATATAAAAGTAGCGGTTATGGGATGTGTTGTCAATGGACCGGGAGAAGCAAAAGAAGCTGATATTGGAATTGCGGGCGGTATAGGAGAAGGGCTTTTGATCAAAAAAGGAAAAGTCATCCGTAAAATACCAGAAGATCAATTACTGGAAACGCTGCGCTATGAATTAACTCATTGGGGTGAAAATTAAATGAAACCTTTTTTTGAAGTGTTTCCTGATTTTGAACCTTCGCAGGAATTAAAAAGCTATTTTGATTATGTCTATGTAGAACGGATCATCATGCATCGGAAATCGAATACGTTAATGATCTATATCAACAGCACAAGGCTGATCAGCCGTGTGAATACATGGCGCATGGAAAGAAGTATTCGGGAAACTTTTTTTCATAAAGCGTATATAAAAGTCCGATTTCATGAGACTTATTCGTTATCCAGCCAATACAATTTAGAAAAGCTGACCAGAGAATACTGGGACAGCTTTCTTTTTGAATGGAAGGGAAAAAGCCTGCTGATCTATAATCTGATGAAACATGCCGTATGGAATGTAGAAGATGATGTTTTGACTCTGACTTTGGAAGATAGTTTTCTCTCCAAGAGCAAGGCGGATGACATTCGAATCTTTTATGAATCTATGTACAAAGAACGATTTGGGATGGATATTCATATTGGTTTTGATTATCAGGATGCCAATAGTGAAGCATTTCGAAAAGAACGTGATCACAAATTGGCAGTTGAAGCAGGTTCTATTTTTAATAGAATTAAAGATAATCAGGAACAAAAAGAAGAGATACAACAGCAAAAACGAACAAAACATTCCGGCAGTTCTTATCAGTCACGCAGAGTAAGACAGAGTGATCCGGATCTGATCTATGGACGAAATTGTGATGGTGAGATCATGCCGATTTCCGAAATAACAGAGGAAATCGGAGAAGTTGTCATTCATGGGCAGATTTTAAATCTGGATATGAGGGAGATCCGTAACGAAAAGACGATCCTTATGTTTGCGATTACGGATTTTACGGATACGATAAAGTGCAAGATTTTTGTGAAAAATATAGATCTGCCGGATATCCTGGATTTGCTGGTGAATGGAAATTTTTACCGTGTGAAAGGAATGGCATTATATGATAAATTCGATCATGAAGTCAGCATCACATCTGTAACCGGAATTAAATCCATTCCATCTTTTGTCACGGAAAGAGAAGATACAAGTCTGGATAAACGAGTAGAACTCCATATGCACACGGTTATGAGTGATATGGACAGCGTTGTCGATATTGCAGCAATTATTAAACGTGCCAAAAAATGGGGGCATCCTGCCATTGCGATCACGGATCACGGCGTACTGCAGGCATTTCCAATTGCGAATCATGTTCTTCCAAAGGACGATCCTTTTAAGATCATCTACGGATGTGAAGGATATTTTGTTGACGATCTGATGGAATTAGTGCGCAATGAAAAGGGGCAGACATTGGACGATTCTTATGTTGTATTTGATATTGAGACAACCGGATTTTCTGCTGCCAACGATAAAATTATTGAAATAGGCGCTGTCAAGATCGTGAATGGTAAAGAGGTTGACCGATTCAGTGAATTTATCAATCCGGAAATTCCAATTCCATTTAAGATCGAACAGCTGACAAGCATCAATGATGAGATGGTAAAAGATGCTCCGCTGATTGATGTGATTCTCCCCAAGTTTCTGGAATTTTGTGATGGAAGTATTCTTGTTGCACATAACGCGGAATTCGATACTGGATTTATAAAAGCAAAATCTGCCGAATTGCAGCTGGATTATGATTTTACCGTTGTGGATACTATGACTCTTGCGAGAGTACTTTTAACAGGTCTTGCTAAATTTACACTTGATAATATCTGCAAGCATTTAAATATCAGCTTAGAACATCACCACAGAGCGATTGATGATGCTTCTGCAACTGCAACAATGTTTTTAAAATTGGCTGGAATGTGTAAGGACAAGGGAGTTTATACGTTACATGATATTAATGAAATGGGAGCTGTCTCTGCGGATATTATTAAAAAATCCAGAGCGTATCACGGCATTATTCTTGTGAAAAATGAAACCGGACGTATTAATCTGAATCGCTTGGTTTCGGCTTCCCATATTGATTATTTTAATCGAAGACCGAGAATGCCGATGAGTTTGATTCAAAAGTACAGAGAAGGGTTGATTTTGGGTTCGGCCTGTGAGGCTGGAGAATTATACCAGGCAATCTTGTCCCAAAAACCAGAGGAAGAAATTGCCCGACTTGTTCATTTTTTTGATTATCTTGAAATCCAGCCGATAGGAAATAACATGTTTATGATTGAGAGCGACCGGATTGAAAATGTCAATTCCATTGAGGATATTGAAAATATCAACCGTAAGATCGTAGCATTAGGAGAACAGTATCACAAACCGGTTGTTGCAACCTGTGATGTGCATTTTCTTGATCCCAAAGATGAACAGTATCGCCGTATTCTGATGGCGGGAAAAGGATTTAAAGATGCGGATAATCAGGCGCCTTTATACTTCCGCACAACAGAGGAAATGCTAAAGGAATTTGCTTATCTCGGCAGTGAAAAAGCAAAGGAAGTTGTGGTTACAAATCCAAATTTGATCAACAGCTGGATTGAACGGGTATCGCCAGTACATCCTGATAAATGTCCTCCGGTTATCCCGGATTCTGATAAACAGCTTCGCAAAATCTGTTATGACAAGGCACATGAAATTTATGGACCGGAGATACCGGAGATTGTAACTGCCCGTCTGGAAAGAGAACTAAATTCTATCATATCCAACGGATTTGCGGTTATGTATATTATCGCACAGCGGCTTGTATGGGACTCCGTCGAGCACGGATATTTGGTTGGCTCCAGGGGTTCCGTTGGCTCTTCCCTTGCTGCGACGATGGCAGGGATTACAGAGGTAAATCCATTGCCTGCACATTACATTTGTCCAAACTGTTATTATGCAGATTTTGATTCTGACAAGGTAAAACCATATGTTCAGATGGGTAAATCCGGCTGTGATATGCCGGATGCACGATGTCCGAAATGTGGGAAACTGCTGAACAAAGAGGGACATGACATTCCGTTTGAAACCTTTTTAGGTTTTAAAGGAAATAAGGAACCGGATATTGACTTGAATTTCTCCGGAGACTATCAGGCAAAAGCACATGCTTATGTTGAAGTTATTTTTGGAAAAGGAACAGCATATCGGGCTGGAACGATCGGTACGCTTGCGGAGAAAACCGCATACGGCTATGTATATAAATATTTCGAAGAACGTGATATCCATAAGCGCCGATGTGAGTTGGAACGAATCGCTGCTGGCTGTACCGGGGTCAAGCGGACGACGGGGCAGCATCCTGGCGGTATCATCGTCGTTCCACACGGACGGGAAATCTATGAATTTACTGCAATTCAGCATCCTGCCAACGATCAGAATACCCCGATCGTAACGACGCATTTTGAATACCATTCCATCGATCATAACCTGTTAAAACTGGATATCCTCGGGCACGATGATCCGACAATGATTCGATATCTCGAAGATCTGACGGGAATTAAAGCAACAACGATCGCTCTTGATGACCAGAAAGTGATGTCGCTGTTCCACAGCACAGAAGCACTCGGAATTAAGCCGGAGGATATCGGAGGCATTGAACTTGGTTCACTCGGTGTTCCGGAATTTGGTACCGATTTTGTTATGCAGATGCTAAAGGATATCAAACCAAAAAGCTTTTCAGACCTTGTCCGTATTGCCGGACTTTCCCATGGTACCGACGTGTGGCTGGGAAATGCTCAGGAACTTATTAACAGAGGCACCGTATCGGAAATTGCCGATTGTATTTGCACGAGAGATGACATTATGATCTATTTGATCAATATGGGACTTGATTCCGAAGAATCGTTTAATATTATGGAAAAAGTGCGAAAAGGAATCGTGGCAAAGGGAAAATGTCCGCAGTGGCCGGAATGGAAGGCAGATATGGAAGCTCACAATGTACCGGATTGGTATATTGGCTCATGTGAAAAAATCAAATACATGTTTCCAAAGGCACATGCTGCAGCTTATGTTATGATGGGATGGAGGATTGCATGGTATAAAGTATTTGAACCATTGGCCTATTATGCAGCATTTTTCAGCATTCGAGCTTCTGCTTTTTCATACGAGTTAATGTGTTTTGGAAAAGAAAAATTAGAAGAATACTTAAATGCACTTTTAAAAATGCCGAAGGAGCAGACGACCAAAAAGGAACAGGATTTAATCCGGGATATGAGGATCGTACAGGAAATGTATGCTCGTGGATATGAATTTCTACCCCTGGACATTTATCGTGCAAAAGATAAATACTTTCAAATTATCGACGGCAAAATCATGCCATCCTTCGCAAGCATCGACGGCATGGGAGAAAAAGCTGCTGAACAGGCTATGTTGGCGGCAAAAGACGGTGCATATACATCAATTGAAAATTTCCGTAATCGCACGAAAGTCAGTCAGACAATTACAGAAAAAATGAAAGAAATGGGGCTGTTCCACGATCTCCCTGATTCTGATCAGCTGACTTTTGACTTTATTTGACAGGAATTTCATAGAACAGATTGGAGGTGACAATATGGCAACTTATGCAATCAGTGATATACATGGATGTTATTCGATGTTTTTAAGAATGCTGGATAAAATTCAATTTAATGAAGAGAAAGATACACTTTATATTATCGGCGATATTATGGACCGTGGTCCTGAAATTCCGCAGATAGTACGCTGGGTCTGGGAACATGAATCGGATCACGTGATCATGTTAAAGGGAAATCATGAAGATATGTTTGCCTCATATCCGGATCCTGATATGTATGAACAATATTACAGGGATTTCTCGGCGCAGGAAATTGTAAGATTGCTGCATTGGATTCCAAAGCTTCCATCGTATGTTGAATTGACCGTGAATGGTATTGACTATGTGCTCGTCCATGCAGGTATTACAGAAGAAATCCTAAAAACAGGGAAAGATCCGGATGATTATTGCATTTGGGCAAGATATGAGTTTTATTCGGGCCGGGGAATTCCAGGCAAAACGATCGTATTCGGGCATACGCCGATGATGTCCAGAATTGTTGATGAAGAGATCGGTGTTCATATCTGGAGACCAAAAGATCCGGCTGTCAAATTAATCGGTATTGATACCGGTGCCGTTTTTGCACGTAAATTCGGCGGAAAAATGGCATGTCTGAGATTAGATGACCAGAAAGAATTTTACGTATATGCGGAATAAACTATTGCATTTCATATAAGAATATGATATGATTAATAAGAAGAAATTATATGTTTGATGATAAGAGTGGGCTGTCAAAAGTCCACTCTTATTCGTTGAAATAGCATTTTTCAATCATAAAATTTGATTATAACATCAAGAAGGAAGGTGAATCATCAATGGCAAAGCGTGCAGACATCGAACACCGGGTAGAAGCATTGGTTATGCCGATCATCGAAGAAGGGAATTTTGAACTTGTCGATGTAGAATATGTAAAAGAGGGTTCTAACTTCTATTTACGTGTATTCGCAGATAAAGAAGGCGGTATTAATATCGATGATTGCGTATGGATCAGCCGTGCTTTAGAAGCGAAATTAGATGAAGAAGATTTTATTTCAGATGCCTATATTTTGGAGGTCAGTTCTCCGGGTCTTGGAAGACCATTAAAAAAGGAAAAAGATTTCAAAAGAAGCATTGGAAAAGAAATCGATATTAAATTATATAAGGCAATTGATCAACAAAAAGAATTTACCGGTATTTTAACCGGCTATACTTCAGATGAAATTGTCTTAGATATAGACGGTGAAGAGAAAGCTTTTTCCCGTAAAGACTTAGCACTTATTCGATTAGCTTTAGATTTTTAGGAGGATAATTTTACCATGAGTGAATTAATCGAAGCGTTAAATCAATTAGAAAAAGAAAAGGATATTGAAAAAGAAGTGATTATTGAAGCGATTGAAGCTTCTTTACTTGCAGCCTGCAAACGTGACTTTGGCAAATCAGAAAACATAAAAGTATCCATCGACCGTGAAACTGGAGATATGGTAGTTTTAGCGGAAAAGGAAGTTGTCGAAGAGGTGTTGGATCCTGCATCGGAGATCAGTCTTGCAAAAGCACAGGCCATCTCTCCGGGATATCATATCGGTGACATTGTAAATATTGAAATCACACCGAAGAATTTTGGACGGATTGCAGCTCAGCATGCAAGAAGCGTTATCGTACAGAAGATTAAAGAGGAAGAAAGAAAAGTGATCTTTAATCATTTTCATTGCAAAGAAAAAGATATCGTTACCGGTGTTGTACAGCGTTATGTTGGTGATAATATTAGTATCAGCCTGGATGACAAGACGGATGCTCTTCTTATGAAAAATGAACAGGTAAAAGGAGAAGTATTCAAACCGACAGACCGTATCAAACTTTATATTATCGAAGTAAAGGATACGAATAAAGGCCCAAGAATCCTTGTTTCCAGAACCCATCCGGAATTAGTCAAACGTCTTTTTGAAAAAGAGGTTACGGAAGTCCACGATGGAATCGTTGAAATTAAAAGTATTGCCAGAGAAGCTGGATCCCGTACAAAGATCGCTGTATGGTCAAATGATGAAAATGTAGATCCGGTTGGTGCATGTGTCGGATTAAACGGTGCGCGTGTCAATGCAATCGTAAATGACCTGCAGGGTGAAAAGATCGATATTATTAACTGGAGCGAAAATCCGGAAATACTCATTGAAAATGCGCTCAGTCCGTCAAAAGTAGTTGCGGTATCTGTCAATGAAGAAGAAAAGACCGCTCGTGTTGTTGTACCTGATTATCAGTTGTCATTAGCAATTGGTAAAGAAGGTCAGAACGCGCGTCTGGCTGCTCGCCTGACTGGCTATAAAATTGATATTAAAAGTGAATCTCAGGCAAATGTAGAATACGATGATTTTGGAGATCTCGATTTAGATGAAGAAGCTTTTGAAGTTGAGGAAACGCAGGAAATCGTATTTGACGAGGAGTAAATTTATGAAAAAAATACCAATGAGACAGTGTGTTGGCTGTCAGAATATGGTGTCGAAAAGGGAATTGATCAGAATCATAAAAACTTCAGAGGGAGATATCCAGCTGGATGCTACCGGCAAGAAAAATGGTCGTGGAGCTTATATCTGTAAGAAAAAAGAATGTCTGGAAAAAGCAATAAAAAAGCACAGTCTGGAACGTTCTTTAAAAGTCAGCATTCCTGTTGAAATTTATGATTCTCTAAAAGAGGAGTTGGATAGGATTGAATAAAAAACCGATATTTTCTTTCCTCGGTCTCGCTGCAAAAGCCGGCAAAGTTGTAAGCGGTGAATTTAGTGTAGAACGATCCATCAAATCTGGTCATTCCTATTTTGTAATTGTCGCGGAAGATGCATCTGATAATACGAAAAAGATGTTTGATAATATGTGTAACTATTATCGGGTTCCGCTTATATACTTGGGAACAAAAGATGAACTTGGACATTATATCGGAAAGCAATATCGTGCGTCATTATCCATTAATGACAAAGGATTTGCAGATGGTATGATGAAAAAGCTTGGAATTAATGGAAAAATGGAGGTATAAGACTGAATGAGAGTATATGAACTTGCAAAAAAATTAGATAAAACAAGTAAAGATGTGATTACTGTTTTAAAAAGCCATGGAGTAGAAGTTAAAAACCACATGAGTTCCATTTCAGAAAGCGATGCAAAGAAAGTAACTGCACATTTTTCACCAAAAAAAGAAGAAAAAAGACCGGACACAATTAATAACAACAAATCAAACAATCAGAATAAAAAACTATTAGAGAAAAAAAAGGTGGAGAAAAAACCTGAAAAGAGACAAGATAGAAATATGGAGAAAAGACGACAAAACAATAATCAAAAAAATAATGGCCAGCAGCCAAAAAAGAATGAAAACAATGAAGGTACCAGAAAAGGATTTAAAAAGAAAAATAGATCAAATCAAAATGATCAAAATCGTAGTTTTCAAGATGGTCAAAAAGATCAGAACACTCGTAAGTTTAAAAAGAAAAATAAATTTAAGAATAATAATCAGGAAAATAAACAACAGAGCCACAAGAAAAAGAAAACCGGCCCAGGCGCATTTATTAAACCACAGCCGGTTAAAAAAGAAGTGGAAAAAGTAGAATTTGCCAAAATTCCGGAAGTATTAACCTTAAAGGAATTAGCGGACGCAATTAAAATTCCTGCGAATACAATTATCAAAAAGTTGTTATTAAGCGGAGGCGGATTAGTAAATCTGAATTCTGAAATTTCTTTTGAAAAGGCAGAAGAAATTGCCATGGAATACGATGTAATCGTCGAAAAAGAAGAAAAGATCGATGTAATCGAAGAGCTGTTAAAAGATCCGGAAGATCCGGAAGATACTTTGGTGGAAAGACCTCCTGTTGTTTGTGTTATGGGGCATGTAGACCACGGTAAAACTTCTTTACTGGATGCAATCCGCTCTACCAGCGTAACAAGCGGAGAAGCAGGCGGCATCACACAGCATATCGGTGCGTCAGTGGTAGAACAGGATGGACAGAAGATCACATTTTTGGATACGCCGGGACATGAAGCTTTCACATCTATGCGTATGCGTGGTGCGCAGTCTACGGATATTGCAATTTTAGTTGTTGCTGCCGATGACGGAGTAATGCCTCAGACGATCGAAGCCATTAACCATGCAAAAGCTGCAGGTGTAGAGATTATCGTTGCAGTCAATAAAATTGATAAAGAAAGCGCAAATGTTGAACGCGTAAAGCAGGAATTAACCGAATATGAATTGATTCCTGAAGATTGGGGTGGAAGTACGGTATTTGTACCTGTTTCTGCCCATACAAAGGAAGGAATCGATGAACTTCTTGAAATGATCACTCTGACTGCAGAAATGCTGGAATTAAAAGCAAATCCAAACCGAAAAGCAAGAGGTATCGTAATCGAAGCAGAACTTGACAAGGGAAGAGGACCAGTTGCCACTGTATTAGTTCAGAAAGGTACACTTCATGTTGGAGATACGATTGCTATTGGAAATACATTCGGACGTGTCCGTGCAATGATCGATGATAAAGGACGTCGGGTAAAGGTTGCAAAACCATCAACACCGGTAGAGATCCTCGGATTAAATGATGTTCCAATGGCCGGTGAAGTCTGCATGGCAACAGAAAATGAAAGAGAAGCCAGAAGTATTGCGGATGCATTTGAAGCGTATAACCGTGAAAAGCTGCTTGAAAACACAAAATCACAGCTTTCACTGGACGATCTGTTCAATCAGATTCAGGCAGGAAGCGTTAAGGAATTAAATATCGTTGTAAAAGCGGATGTTCAGGGCTCTGTAGAAGCAGTAAAACAAAGTCTTGTAAAGCTTTCGAATGACGAAGTAACTGTCAAAGTCATCCATGGAGGTGTCGGCGCGATCAATGAATCCGACGTTACCCTTGCTTCCGCTTCTAATGCGATCATCATTGGATTTAACGTTCGACCTGACAACACTGCGAAGGTTGTTGCTGAACGCGAAAAAGTAGACCTTCGGTTATATCGCGTTATTTACAATGCCATCGAAGATATCCAGGCTGCCATGAAGGGTATGTTAGATCCTGTATTTGAAGAAAAGATAACGGGACATGGAGAGGTTCGCCAGACATTCCGTGCATCCGGCGTTGGAACGATTGCCGGTACGTATGTACTGGATGGTTCTATTTTAAGAAATTCCAAAGCACGTATTGTTCGTGACGGCATCGTTATCTTTGAAGGTGAATTGGCATCCTTAAAGCGTTTTAACGATGATGTAAAAGAAGTTCGTTCCGGTTATGAATGTGGTATTGTCTTTGAACGATATAATGATATTAAAGAAGGAGACCAGATAGAATCTTTCATTATGGAGGAAGTTCCACGATAGACTTCCCGTTTGGAGGTAATTATGAGAAAAAACAGTATAAAAAATACAAGAATTAATGGAGAAGTTCTGCGGGAGCTCAGCCGCATTATCAGCAGAGAAGTTAAGGATCCCAGAATTGCTCCGATGACTTCTGTTGTAACCGTAGAAGTCACGCCTGATCTAAAACAGTGTAAGGCATATATCAGTGTACTCGGTGATAAAGAAGCTCAGGAGAACACTTTGGTGGGCCTAAAAAATTCGGCCGGATTTATTCGCAGAGAACTTGCGCGTTCCATTAATCTTAGAAATACACCGGAGATTATTTTTATTTTAGATCAGTCAATCGAATATGGTGTAGCAATGTCAAAAAAAATCGATGATATTAACCATCGTTCTTAAAGAGGTGTTATGTGCATGAATACTTTTATTCAAACAATTGAACATGCAGAAAATATCGCTGTTACCGGGCATATCCGCCCGGACGGCGATTGTATTGGCTCTTGTTTGGGAGTATATAATTACATAAAAGATAATTATCCCCGGAAAAAAGTTACGGTTTATCTGGAACCGATGGCTCCCGAATTCCGGTTTTTAAATGGCTATGATCAGGTAAAACATAAAACCGATGATTCGATTTATGATCTCTTTATCGTATTGGATTGTAGTGATGAAACCAGAATTGAACCATTTGCTGATCTTTTTAAGCGCGCAAAAGAGAGCTTTTGTGTTGACCATCATATTAGCAATCGCGGCTTCTGCGATGATTTTATGATCGATTCCGGAGTAAGTGCAACATGTGAACTTCTTTATCAGTTGTTTGATGAAGATAAGATTTCATTCGCATGTGCGGAGTGCCTTTATACAGGAATTGTTCACGATACAGGTGTATTCAAACATTCCAATACGACAAGGGAAACTATGTATATCGCGGGAAATCTGATTGCAAAAGGTATCAATACATCTCATATTATTGATGATACTTTTTATCGAAAAACCTATCTTCAAAATGTTATTATGGGATACGCTTTGCTGGAAAGCAGCCTTGTTATGGATGGAAAAATCATCTATTCATTTATTACAAAAAAGTGGATGGACTTGTACGGAGTAACCGGAGCTGATTTAAATGGCATTATCGATCAGCTTCGCGTAACTGAAGGCGTAGAAGTTGCTATTCTTGGATATGAAATGAACAACTTGGAATTTAAAGTGAGCATGCGTTCCAATGACTATGTGGATGTAAGCAAAGTTGCATCTTATTTTGGCGGAGGCGGTCATATCAGAGCTGCCGGATGTACGATGAAAGGAAATTCTCTTGATGTCATCAATAATCTGCTTCGGCATATTGAAAGTCAATTGAAATTGGAAGAGCAAAATGAACGGGATCATTAATATATATAAAGAAAAAGGCTATACTTCTCATGATGTAGTTGCAAGATTAAGGGGTATTTTAGGCCAGAAAAAGATCGGACATACCGGCACTTTAGATCCGGATGCGGAGGGAGTACTGCCGGTCTGCCTTGGAAAAGCCACAAAACTCTGTGATATGATTGAAAATACAGATAAAGAGTACCGCGTTACATTGCTTCTCGGAGTTGAAACGGATACAGAAGATCTGACAGGAACGATACAAAAGACAGCAGACGTAACCTGCACAGAAGAAGATGTTTATAAAGCAACGAGAAAATACATTGGTAAGATCGCACAGATTCCTCCCATGTATTCTGCATTGAAGGTTAATGGAAAGAAACTATATCAACTTGCCAGAGAGGGAAAAGTAGTTGAACGAAAACCTCGGCAAATTACGATTTATGATATTCAGATACTATCTTATCACCTGCCGGAAGTAACGATGCTTGTTCGCTGCAGCAAAGGAACATACATCCGGAGCCTATGCCGTGATATTGGCAGCGATTTAGGCTGCGGGGGTTGTATGAAAACGTTACTCCGTACAGAAGCCTGTGGCTTTTTGATCAAAGATGCTCATCGTTTAGATGAGATTGAAAGAAAAAGAGATTCAAAGGAACTGAATGACATAGTAATGCAAATGGATGTGATGTTTCAGCACTATCTGTCTGTAACTGTGCCATCGGATTTTAATAAATTATTGTATAATGGAAATGCAATTCCTATCAAACTGGAAACTGCAAAGGAAAAAATCAGAGTTTATGATGACAAAGGACATTTTATTGGGATTTATGAAAATCAAAGAGAGCGATTAAAACCAATAAAGCTATTCTTTGATATGTAAATCTGCATTAGGAGCTTTAGAGATGGAATACATTACAAATACAACGAATTTTCATTTTGAAAATACGGTAGTTGCACTCGGAAAATTTGAAGGACTTCATAAAGGACACCAGCAACTGTTTGACGAACTGAATCGTCAGAAGGAAACATACGGATATACAAGCGTTATGTTTACGTTTGACCGTCCTCCCAAGCTGGTAATCAAAGGAAAGCGGGAACGCACGATCTATACGAAGAATGAACGTGTCTATAAATTAAAAAATTCTTCTTTGGATGTTTTAATTGAACATCCGTTTACAAAAGAATTTTCCAGACTAAGTCCTGAAGAATTTGTCAAAAGCGTATTAGTAGAAAAACTTGGAGTAAAAGTTATTGTAGTCGGATTTGATTTTGGCTTTGGCTACAAACGTCAGGGGAATGTCGAGGTGCTGAGGCAGCTTTCGGAAAAATACGGTTATCAGTTGATCGTGATTCCAAAATGTACGGTACATGGAGAAAAAGCTGGCAGTACTCTGATTCGAAAATATTTAGAAGAAGGGAATATTGAAGCTGCAAATGCTTTTTTAGATGAGCCGTACAGCGTGATCTCGACGGTTGTTCACGGAAATGCAATTGGAAGATCTCTGATCGGCCTTCCAACTGCGAATATTTTTCCGGATCCGCATAAGCTTCTGCCTCCAAAGGGAGTATATGTTACACGCATTAAATTAAAAGATGATATATACTACGGAATTACGAACATCGGCACGAAACCGACAGTAGAAGATTATGAAATAGTCGGAATCGAAACGTTTATTTTTGATTTCGATCAGGATATCTATGGTGAGACGATTGAGGTAGAATTCCTCCATTATAAACGACCGGAAATGAAATTCTCCGGATTAGATGAGTTGTCACGCCAGATGAAAACAGATGCGCAATTTGGACGCGAGTACGTTAAAAAATATTTTGGGGAATAAGGCTGAAGAAACGGATGGTACACTCTTTTAAGTTCCATCCGTTTTTTAATGGTTTAGGAGGATACGACAATCGCTGATCTTGCAGTTGCATTGAATACAGCGCAGATCAAAACAGGTGCTCCAAGCCGAAGCGAACGTGTAGCAAAGTATAACCAGCTTCTACGAATTGAAGAAGAACTCGGTGACAGTGCGGTTTATCCGGGACACACAGCTTTTTAAAAAGATACATAAAAAATAGAAATCTACAGAAAAAGAGGAAAGCATATTTTGTTTTCCTCTTTTCGTATGTGATGGCATAAAGTGGACAGAAATAATATTGGGTGCTTTATTTGTCGCTTTATGAGAACAGATATCCTCGAAAATTGTGCATACTCAATGCGTAATACAAATGTATTCCGCGTAATACAATACGTATTACATTGATTTTCCATAAAAAGTGTATTATAATATGTTAGAAGAATATTATGTAGTGGGAGGTCAATGATGGCAGAACAGCAGGCAGAAGTTTTACGGGGTAGGACAATCCGGACAACAAATGAATCATATGAAAAATTTCGGCAGATCGCACAGGAAAATTTTGAAAGCCAGGGGCAATGTTTTTCTACATTGATTCATTTATATGAATTAGAGCAGGGAAAGACGATTTTGGGAGAACGGAAGATGGAAATCGAGAATTTCCAAATGCATATTAATGCGCTGTTGAACATGTTTGTGAATTCCCTGCAGATGAACGAAGATGCAGAAGAACGTGTCAGAGCCGGCATTCAGGATGTTTTGGATACCAAGGATCGAAATATTATCCAACTCCAAAAAGAACGCAACCAAATTCAGACGCTATTGGATCATAAATCACAGATGTATGAAGAATTGCAAAATTCTATGGAACATATAAAACATGTATATGATGAGGATAAGCACAATCTGGAGTTAACCATTGAACAGTTGAATCAGACAATTCGGGATAAGAACGATCTAATTGCTTTGATTACAGATCAAAAGCAGGATTTGCAGAGCCAACTTTCTAAATCGGACGAACAGGAGAAACAGATACGAGAATTGAAGCGGCAACTGTCGGAGAAAGAACAGGAGAACACGTCTCTTTCAAATCAGATGACAGTGAACGATCAGCTTCATAAACAGGAAGTACAGAGACTGCAAAAGCAGGCAGATCTGGAAAAGGAAAAATATGAGTTTGATCTGAAAAAAGCTTTACTCGAAAAGGAAAAAGATTTACAATTAAATTGGGAACAGGAAAAAATGGAATATACTAGAAAGTTGGAATTGTATCAAATGAAATACGTTACTGCTTTAGAACGTTTGGAACAACTTTCTACCGGCAAAGAGCAGGGGGACACATGAATCAACAATTGAAAATGAAATATTTAAAAAGTCTGCATATCCAATATCCAAATGTAGCGGCAGCCGCATCAGAAGTAGCAGCTTTGAATGCAGAACTTCATCTACCAAAAGGAACCGAACATTTTGTTTCTGATCTGCATGGAGAATATGAATTATTTTTACATACGCTTCGAACAGGTTCCGGCGCAATCAAAGGTAAAATTCAGGATGTTTACGGCAATACATTGACCGAAAAGGATAAACGAAGTCTGGCATCTCTGATTTATTATCCGGAAGACAAATTAACAAAGATGAAAAATGAGATGGAGAATTCGGAAGATCTATATGACTGGTATAAGATCATGCTGTATCGAATGATAGAAGTATGCAAAGAATCACTGACAAAATATAGCCGCTCAAAACTGCATGATTATCTGCCGCAAAATTATCGTCAGATATTAGAAGAGCTTTTGAGCGAGAACAATCGTGTCATCGACAAGCGCCCATATTATAGTGAGTTAGTAGATAGTATCATTCGCTTAAATGAAGCTGACAGTCTGATCACAGAACTGGCTTACCTGATTCAAAAATTGTGTATTAAGCATTTACATGTCATCGGAGATATCTTTGACCGAGGTCCCGGTGCCCATATTATTATGGATGAATTAATGAAGTACCATTCTGTAGATTTTCAGTGGGGGAATCATGATATAGTCTGGATGGGTGCTGCTGCAGGACATGGACCATGTATTGCAAATGTTATCCGCTTATCCGCACGCTATAATAATTTGCGCTGCATTGAGGAAGGTTATGGAATTAATCTGATTCCATTGGCACAATTTGCCTTAGATGTCTATAAAGATGATCCATGTGATATTTTTACGATTGATACAAAGAATGGTGAGATCGATCCGGAAGAGCTGAATCTGAACATGAAAATGCATAAGGCAATTTCTATTATTCAGTTCAAATTAGAAGGACAGGTTATCCAAAGACGTCCCGATTTTAAGATGGACGATCGTCTTTTGCTGGATAAAATTAATTATGCCGATGGAACGATTTTGATCAATGGAAAGACTTATGAATTGCTGGATAAGAACTTTCCAACAATTGATCCAAATGACCCATATAGATTGACCGATCAGGAAGAACTCATCATGGCCCGCCTGGAATCCAGTTTTAACAATTGCGATAAATTGCAGCGGCATATTCGTTTCCTTCTTTCAAAAGGAGGATTATATCTCGTACATAACGACAATTTGTTATTCCATGGATGTGTTCCTTTAAATTCCGACGGTACATTACGCGAAGTGGAATTAAATGGAATTAAATACTCCGGTAGAAATCTTTATGACGTATTAGAATATTATGCCAGAAAAGGATTTTACCGCCAGAAGAATGACCAGGAATACGATTACGGAAGAGATATCCTATGGTATATCTGGTCGAATGAAAATTCTCCGGTTTATGGAAAAGAAAAGATGGCGACATTTGAGCGATATTTTCTCACTGATCACACGCTACATGAAGAGAAAAAAGATTTTTATTATAAATTGATTGAAAATGATGAAGTTGTAACGCGTATTTTAAATAATTTTGGTCTGAATAGTCCGGATTCCAAGATCATCAATGGACATATGCCTGTAAAAAAGGGAGAATCCCCAATCAAATGTAACGGCCGCGCATTGATCATCGATGGAGGATTTTCAAAAGCATATCACAGCACAACCGGAATTGCAGGTTATACACTTGTATATAATTCCAATGAATTAAAGTTGATCGCGCATGAGGAATTTGTATCTCGAGAATATGCTGTTGAACATGAGACTGATATTCATTCTGAAATTATTGTATCGAATCATCGGTCAAATCGCAAACGTATTGCAGATACCGATAAGGGAATTGCGATGCGAGAGAAGATCAAAGATCTGGAATTACTGATTACAGCTTATCATACCGGCATGCTTGAAGAGGAATAAAATACTACAACTATAAGGAGGGAGAAGTATGAACAATAATATGGATCAGTTAGTTATTACCATTGACCGTCAATATGGAAGCGGAGGGCATATTATCGGTAAAAAGCTTGCAGAAGATTTAAGAATTCCATTTTATGACAATGATCTGATAAAAGAATCCGCAAAGTCCAGCGGAATCTGCGAGGAAATCTTTGAAAGCTTTGATGAAAAGCCAACTTCAAGTTTTCTGTATTCTTTAGTTATGGATCCGCTCTCTTTAGGATATACGAATCAATCCTTTGAAATGCCGATTAATTATAAGGTTTTTCTTGCATCTTTTGACACGATCAAACAGCTTGCCCAAAATGGACCATGCGTATTCGTAGGTCGCTGTGCAGATTATGCTTTAAGCGATACCGGAATTCCGTGCTTAAATGTCTTTGTGAAAGCACCAATGGAATCACGTATGAAAAGAGCAGAAGAAGTGTATGGAATTGAACACGATAAATGTAAAGAATTTGCAGCAAAAATGGATAAAGAACGCTCCAGCTATTATAATTACTATACTTCAAATCGCTGGGGACATGCCAAATATTATGATCTGTGTATCGACAGCAGTAAATATGGCATTCATGGAAGTGTAGAGTTGATCAAACATGCTGTGGAGCTAAGAAAGAAACGTTTACCAAAAATTTCTTCTTGCGAGACTGATACGACAGAATAGCAGAGCAACATAGATAATCTGACTATATATACGAGTAGGCAAGAACACTTCTTTGAATATGACATTGTACATACGATTTGTTATATCAGCCACATGAAAAGAAGTGTTCTCGCCTATTATTTATTTTCCCTCAATGTAACTTTATTCGCGGCATATCGGCGTTTCTGATCAGACATAGCTGCATAATGTTTTCTTGTCGTATTCACATCATTATGCCCCAAAACTTCAGCGACAAGATATATGTCATCGGTTTCCTGATAAAGCGTTGTTCCATATGTACTGCGAAGCTTGTGAGGTGTAATTTTCTTTAATGGCGTAATTTCTTTTGCATACTTTTTCACCAGATTTTGAACGGCTTGTACGCCGATCCTCCTGCGTTGCATCGAAAAGAAAAGTGCGTGTTCATGTCCCGGAACCGGATGAACACTGGCACGATCGGTATCGATATACTGCCTCAGGGCAAATTCTACCTCATCGCCAAAATAGACAATCATCTCTTTTCCTCCCTTTCGGATCAGGTGAATTCCATTATTTTTAAAATCTACATCTTCAATATTCAGTCCTACAAGTTCCGAAACACGAATTCCGGTGCCCAATAATAATGTTACAATCGCAAAATCACGAATTTTTGTCTTTTCATAATATGCTTTTCTCTGACCGGTTAAATTTTCTCCTCCTTTTTCAATATAATCTAACAGATTTGCCACCTCATCGGGTTCTAAACGAATAATATTTTTTTCATGTATTTTCGGCATATCAACAAGAAGGGTCGGATTCGTTGATATCATCTGCCTTTTATAAAAATATGCATAGAGACTTCGCAAGGAGGACATCTTCCGATAGACTCCGCGTTCTGTGTTCATCATCTGTTTTTCTGATGAATGATAAACCTTTAGATATTCCATATATTCTTCCAGATCAACGGATTGGACCAGATCAAGATCAGAAACCTTAAAATCAGTCACATCGTAGTTTCTGTAAGAAGGATTTGTTGTAATCAAAAATATAAAAAATACGCGGATATCATATGCATAGGCGATTCTCGTGCGAACCTGCGTGGTAGAATCAATCGCACGAAAAAACTCTTTTGTAAACGGAGGAAGCGTCTTTAGCAATTCCCGTAATTTTATCGTCTGTTTTGCGGTTAATTCATCATAATAAGTCTTTGATTTCATTTCGTTCTCCTCCCATTATGAAACTTCCTATTTATTATATCACATAGAAAAAAATATGATATAATAAAAATGATTTCATTCGAAAGGAGGAAAATGATGCAGATTCTCAATCTTTATATTCGGAACTTTAAATCCATTCGGAACATGGAACTTCGAAGTATAGAAAATGCGCTCATTTTAGTAGGGAAAAATAATGCCGGAAAATCCTCCGTACTTCACGCCTTATGTGCTGTCAGCGGATCTTATAAGATCACACCATCGGATTTTAATGAAAGTATGCAGAATATCGAAATCGGTATTTCTCTGTCAATTACTGATGAAGATAAACAGATCCTTCATAAAAGAGGTATTGTCAGCCAGTATAAAAAATTTGATTTGTGGGAAAAGGAATTTCAAAGCAGACTTCCATCTTATCAAAATGAGATATTAACATTTACATTTATAGCAAATAAAGAAGGAAAAATCAGATTTTATGATGGATTTCGAAAAAATAATCAATATATACCGCAGGTATTTCCGAATATTTATTTTATTGGAACGCAGAGGGATATGAAGAAGATTCAGGAAGATCTTTTATTGCTCCAGGAAGATAATTTATTAAAAATTATGCGTACTAACTGTTGTATGTTTGATCAGACAAAGTCTTGCAGCCACTGTTTTCAATGCATCGGGCTGATCAATCAAAAGACGCCAGAAGCACTAAATGCATTCGAAGCATGTAAACTTTTTGAATATAAACTATATCAGCGAAATCTTGGTGATTTTCAGAGAAGAGTTAACAGCAGTTTTCATAAAAACGGAGGATATGAGGAAATCTCATTTTCCATGAATTTTGATGTTAATCAGACTCTTCAAGTAAGTGCGCATGCCCATAATCCAAAGAGAGAGCAGACCATATCTGTAGAACATCTTGGAAAAGGAATGAAAAGTATTTATATGCTGTCTTTACTGGAAGCTTA
>JAUNOI010000090.1 GCA_030531165.1 Lachnospiraceae bacterium | reverse complement strand
CAAGCGGAAAACAGAAGACAGATATCTCAGGATATAAGGAAGAACAGCAGTCTTTAAAGGAAGAAAAGCAGCAACTGGAACAGAATTATACGGACATCCGATTCATCGTTCAAAATGATAAAAAAGCACATGAAAGGGTGAAAATTCTCTATAAGGAACGGGAAAAATTAAATCAAGAGTTGCTTGTATTGTCGAATTTAAGCGATACTGCAAATGGAAAAATCATTGGAAAACAGCGGATCAATTTTCAGACCTATATGCAGAGGCGCTTTTTTAAACATATTATTTATCATGCGAACAAAAGATTGCAAATGATGTCGAACGGACAGTTTATCTTACAGTGTCGGGAACTGGAAAGGCTGGGAAGCTCCAATGCGGAAGTCGGTCTGGATCTGGATGTATACAGCCTTGTAAATCAGCAAAGCCGTGATGTGAAGACTTTATCAGGAGGAGAATCTTTTGTAGCGGCGCTCTCTATGGCTCTTGGCATGGCGGATATCATTCAGAGCAGTCATGGAAGTATCCATATCGATACGATGTTTATTGATGAAGGATTTGGTTCTTTGAGCGAGGATACGCGCAATCAGGCAATTTCTATTTTAAATGAGCTGTCAGGCGGCAAACGGCTGGTAGGAATTATTTCCCATGTCAGTGAGCTAAAAAATCAGGTGGAACGCCAGCTTGTCATTCAAAAAACGGAAAAAGGCAGTAGACATCATTGGAAGATTTAAATAAGGACTATTTTGGAGGATCAATATGAACAATCATACAGTTGTGACATTAAAAAAAGGAGAAGGACGAACGATCAAGGCAGGTGGACTTTGGATTTTTGATAATGAAATAGAATCGATTATGGGACGTTTTACAAATGGAGATATTGTCACTGTTCACGATTTTGACGGATATCCGATGGGAAGAGGATATATCAATCAGAATTCTAAGATTCGTATTCGATTGATGACCCGTAATGTGCATCAGGAAATTGATGAGGAATTTTTGAAAATGCGCTTAAAAAATGCATGGGAATATCGCAAAAAGACAGTTGATACGAGCAGTTGCAGGATCGTCTTCGGAGATGCGGATTTCCTGCCGGGATTGGTAATTGACAAATTTTCAGATGTTTTAGTTGTGCAGTCTCTGGCACTTGGAATTGATCGTTTTAAGGAGCAGATCATAGACCTTTTAAAAGAGATTTTGAAGGAAGATGGAATCTCTATCCGCGGAGTGTATGAGCGAAGCGATGCAAAAGAGAGAAAAAAAGAAGGAATGCCTCGGATCAAAGGATTTATCGGAGAAGAATTTGACACGAAAGTAAAAATATCGGAAAATGGAGTAAACTATATTGTTGATGTGAAGGATGGACAAAAGACGGGGTTCTTTCTTGATCAGAAATACAACCGCCTTGCGGTTCAAAAGCTCTGCAAAGATGCAAAGGTACTGGATTGCTTTACACATACAGGTTCCTTTGCATTAAATGCTGGAATTGCCGGAGCAGCAAGCGTATTAGGTGTGGATGCTTCTGAGCTTGCGGTTGCACAGGCAGCAGAAAATGCAGCATTGAATCATCTTTCCGATACGGTTAGATTTGAGTGTCATGATGTATTTGAACTTCTCCCGGCATTAGAAAAGAAAGGGGAGAAATTCGATGTAGTTATCTTAGATCCTCCGGCATTTACGAAATCCAGAAATACGATTAAAAGTGCAATGAAAGGATACCGGGAGATCAATATGCGGGGATTAAAATTAGTAGAAGACGGTGGATATCTGGCCACATGTTCCTGTTCTCACTTTATGGATTATGAGAATTTTACAAAAGTGATCGGTCAGGCAGCAAAAAGTGCGCACAAAAGGCTCCGTCAGGTGGAATATCGCACTCAGGCACCGGATCATCCAATTTTATGGGCTGCGAATGAGAGCTACTATTTAAAATTTTATATTTTTCAGGTGTGCGATGATAAGTAAAATATCGATCATATAATGAGGAAAGGAATGATATTATGAATGAAAAGATCAAACAGTTAGAAGGAAAATTAATCGTATCATGCCAGGCACTGCCGCATGAACCACTGCATTCTTCTTTTATCATGGGGAGAATGGCACGAGCTGCAAAAGAAGGAGGAGCTGTCGGAATTCGAGCGAATACAAAAGAGGATATTCAGGAGATCCAGTCTCAGGTTGATCTTCCGATTATTGGAATTGTAAAAAGAGATTATGAAGGAAGTTCCGTTTACATTACTCCGACGATGAAAGAAATTGATGAATTGATGGAAGTAAAACCGGAAATTATCGCAATGGATGCAACCTGTAATTTAAGGCCGGGTGGTGTTACTTTAGATGAATTTTTTAAAGAAGTCAAAGAAAAATATCCGGATCAGTTATTTATGGCAGACTGTGCTACGGTAGAAGAGGCTCTTCATGCGGATGAACTGGGGTTTGATTTTATTGGAACGACTCTGGTTGGTTATACGGAACAGAGCAAAGGTTTAAAAATTGAAGCGAATGATTTCGAGATTATTCGGAAAATCGTTGCAGAAGCAACACACCGTGTGATTGCAGAAGGAAATGTAAATACACCGGAAAAGGCAAAACGGGTGATCGAACTTGGAGCATATTCGGTTGTAGTTGGTTCGATCATTACCAGACCGCAGTTGATCACAAAATCATTTGCTGAAGCATTAGATGCATAGAAACTCTTTCAAATAGGCATAAATAATAATGGCAATCAATTTCATATGATAATGACTATTATCAGACAATAAAGGCTATTTTTCTTGAATTTTCTGAAAAAATAGATATAATGGAAAGGGAAGAAGGATAAAGCAGCGAAGAAGTGAAAACTATATTCTGAGTGAAATAATATTGGAGGTGGAAGCGTGTTGTCATTATTATCAGCTCCGGTCGGTCAAATGCTGGAGATCAAATGGATTACCTGCAATCAGGTGATTTCGGATTTTCTGGATCGGTGTGGTCTGAAACAGGGAGAAAGTGTAAGAGTTGTTTCTTCTGCCGGCGGCAGCGTGATCGTAGCAGTCGATGATATTCGGATTGCGATAGGACGGGATATTGCAGAAAGAATAAAAATATAAAATAGATCAGCCACGGCAAATATCTGCCGTGGCTGATTCTTTGTAGATATTTATTTTTTCCAGGATGCCACTTCTTCTTTCAAAATCGGCTGGAAGCGATTCACTTCAGCAACAATGACATTACTTAATAAAAGCATCGTAATCAAGTTTGGAATCGCCATCAATGCATTTGCGATGTCGGAGAAGTTCCACACTAAATCTAAGGACTGAGTAGCTCCAAAATATACAACGAGTGAGAAAATAATACGGTAAATGATGTTATATTTGTGTGTTCCAAATAAGTATTCCCATCCTTTTTCACCATGATATTCCCATCCGAGGATTGTAGAAAATGCAAATAGTATAATTCCGATCGATACGACATAACCTCCGAAGGAACCTAATACAGAGGAGAAAGCAGCCATCGTAAGCTGGATACCTTCTAATGCTTTTCCATCCGGACCAACGGTTCCGAGTACATCTGATGCAGCAATGGTTACACCAGTTAATGTACAGATAACGATCGTATCAAAGAATGTTCCTGTCATATTAATATAGCCCTGATGAACCGGATCATCTGTTGTGGCAGCAGCAGCTGTAATGGCCGCAGAACCAAGACCGGCTTCATTTGAGAATACACCACGGGCAACACCGAATCGAATGGAGTTCATAACCGTTACGGTGATAACACCCATCACACCGCCGCCTACTGCTTTTGGATTAAATGCCATTGTAAAGATCAGATATAATCCATGAGGGATATTTGAAAAATTACCGATAATGACGATTAATGCACAGATAACATAGAAAACGGCCATTCCGGGTACAACAACAGAAGAAATTCTGGAAATTGCCGTGATACCTCCTAAGACGATGACCAATGTGAAAATTGTCAGTGCAATTCCGACTGCAGTCAGAGAGACTCCAAATGTTTCATGAACGGAAGTCGAAATGGAATTTGCCTGTGTCATGTTTCCAATACCAAAGGACGCAATAACTGTGAATAAGGCGAATAAGAATCCCAGAACCGTACCGAGCGTCTTGTTCTTAATTCCATTTTTCATTGTATACATCGGTCCTCCGGACATCTCTCCTTTTTCATTGACTTCACGGTATTTGATCGCAAGCATACATTCGCTGAACTTTGATGTCAGACCGAAAAATGCGGAAATCCACATCCATACCAAAGCTCCGGGACCACCGGCAAACATAGCGGTTGCGACACCGACGATATTACCGGTACCGATCGTAGCTGCCAAAGCTGTCATTAAAGCCGAAAACGGGGATACATCTCCTTCGCCTCGTTTTGTGGTACGGGCTTCTTTGCTGAGTACGCTATGTAGTGCATAGTATAAGTTTCTCTGTGGTAAAAATCTCAAACGTATTGTTAAAAAGATACCAGTTCCAACTAACAGGATCAGCATAACTGGACCCCATACAAAATCATCAATGATTTTTACAATTTGATTTAATTGTTCCATAAATCTTCTCTCCTTCTCTTTTTATCTTATCAGCATCTGTTTTCCTGAGAAAAACAGATGTCTTTATACACAATACGTTTATTCTACTTGATAACGGTCAATTTGTAAAGGTAAAATCAATATTGTTGGTAAAAAAATACAATTATTTTTCTATATTTAAGTTTCGGTAACGGTTGACACAGGCAAAGACTTCCTGACGCCTTGGCATAGCTAATCCGGATTTTACATAAGAGCTGTCTGTAATTGCAGCCAATCCGTCCTTTTCAATAACAGTAAATAACTCATCAACCGCCTGTCGCAGCGTATGTTTGCCGTTAAATATATGCATTTCTAAATACAGGAGGCAATAGCTTAGTGCCGTTGTCTGTTCAGAATCAGCGATCTGTTCGATATAACGGAGTTCGATCACATCTCTATTCAGAGAGAAGCTATCTTTTCCCATTGTCTTTAATTTTAAACGGCGTTCTTTTTTCAGAGAAGCTGTACAGAGGAATTTTCGATCAAAGGCGGGTTCTGAGTAAGCGGATGCTGCAAAATTCGTTGGGAAATCAGCTGCCTGTTCTTTTGCAAAATCTGTAATGTCCTTTGGAACATACTGATCCATTTGCAGAATATGATCTGCAATATGAAAATATGCTCCTGAACTTCCGGCCACTATAATAGAAGAAATACCTTGATTTTCATATAACCCGCGAACTCTGTCAATAAACGGCGTGATCGGCTCGCTGTCCGGATGAACGACCCTCTGCATTAATTCATCCCGAACCATAAAGTTTGTTGCACTCGTATCTTCATCAATTAGAAGTACTTCTGTTCCGGCTTCCATCGCTTCGACCACATTTGCAGCCTGTGAAGTGCTTCCGCTGGCGTCTTCGGTAGAAAAAGAAACGGTATTTTTTCCATTTGGCAGATGATTGATAAACATAGAAATATCAGTATGTTGAATACTCCGTCCGTCTTCGGCACGGATTTTCATGGCTGTCGGATCAGTTATGACATATTCCCGTCCGTCATTTGCAATATGATCATAAATACCGGCTTCCAATGCTTTTAGAAGCGTAGATTTGCCGTGGTAACCGCCGCCAACGATCAGTGTGATCCCTTTCGGAATCCCCATTCCGGAAATCGTTCCGTGATGTGGAAGGTCAAAAGAGACGCGGTAATTTTCCGGAGAGCGAAACGGAACAGCTGATCTTAGGGGAAGCTGTGAGATACCGCTTTTTCTTGGCAATACAGAACCGTCTGCAACAAATGCGATCAGTCCGGATTTTGGAAGCATTGTTCGAATAAAATGCTGATCTTCGGACAGATCAATTGCATTTTTTAAAGCTTTTTGATCGATATTTTTATAAATCAGGGACTGTTCCACACAGGCAGGGAGAAAATCAAAGAATATTTTGCTCAACTCTTTTGCGTTGATCTTTCGTCCATTCGCAGGAAATCCAATTTCAAAATGTACGGATAAATCACCTTTTTGAGAATGGATGCAACAGGCGGTTCGCTCTAAAATTTCCTGTCCGCAGCTGCTGATCGTAATCAGCCCGCTTTTCCCCGAACCTTTTGCTTTGAAGCTGTAGCGATCCAGAGCCTTTTTCAATAGTCGGGTCAGGTGATCACATAAAGCGGTTTTTTTGTAAAGGGTATCGTAGTACTTTGCCGGAAAACGGCAGATATGTGCGGGAATGTCAATGCTCACTCTGGAAGGGGATGCGAAAGGATCTCCCTGTACATGATCGATCGTAAAAATATAACCTGGAAATTGATAACTGCCTTTTAAGCTTTTGTAAGCGGGATATCCCTTATGGTCTATGCTTAATAAGAATGATTTTAAATTAGAAGATGTTTTCATAAAATTTGCTCCTTTTTTCGTATTGCTAAAATTCTATCGAAAAAAAGAGCAAAAGTCCAGTTGGTATGTAGAATAGAAACAGTTATCGCTTATTTATCCGGTTCATTTCATGTTCAAGATCTTCTTTGATCTCATCCATCCGTTTGATAATATCGCTGATTGCTTCCGTTTCATTTGTCGGTTTGATTTTTTCACCATAAGCTTCAATCGCATGGGATTCCTCTTCCCGTTTTTTGATATCTGCATAAAATACGAGTTTAAATATCCGGCGAACAAATGGTTGAATAAAGAATAACTGGGTAAAGTATGCAAATGGGAAGTTAAAGCATACTAATTTTAACCAGTTCGCTAATAATGTAATAAACTGGAATCCTTCGTAATAAGGATAATATAATAATGCAGCAATAAAGCTCATTGCAGGACACATTAATCCGACAGTTGCACAAATAATAGCGGATTCAAAGATCATCGGATGATTCCGCCGCGGATCAAAGATTCTGGAGGCGAGTTTAAAAGACAATGGACTTCCCATAAAGATCTCCAGGCAGTAAGCCAGTATAAATTCTGTTATAATGACGGACCAAATAGGCATATATTGACCAAACATATAAACTCCGCCCTGGGTTCTGATTGCTGCAATGACACTATTTGTATGATGCAGTTCCATTAATGCAGTTCCGTTAACGACATATAAACTATAAAATACATACGCATGAACGGTGATGATTACGGTTGCAAATGCAAAAAACATTCGTTGAAATTGATTTCTTGGCATATTTTTTCTCCTTCTCTAAATAACATTCATAATAAAATAAAAACACATGTGAAAACTGAATAGGTGTACGTACCGTAATCAGATTTATGCACTCGATCAAGTGCCACATGTGTCGTTCGTCTTATGAATATCTCATTTTTGCTTTTAGAGATTATCATA
>JAUNOI010000002.1 GCA_030531165.1 Lachnospiraceae bacterium | reverse complement strand
GGATAATCTTTTGCTGTCATAAAATTCTCCTTTTCTTTTCATATATATAATATCATATTACATTCTGTTTGTCCTATAATTCAAGGAAAATTACGAAAAATTTAATAAATATACTGGAAAGCATTTATGATTATAAGTAAAATAGAAATACAAAGATTGAAAATATGGAGCAGACATGGAAATATATTTTATAAGACATGGAAAAACAAAAGAAAATCAAAAACGATTGTATTATGGAACGATGGATTCAGGAATTTTACAGGAAAGCCGTGAGAGGCTGAAACTTCATTCCAATTGGTTTTTACAACAAAAATTTGATAAAGTTTATGTAAGCCCTTTGCCGAGGGCAGTTGAAACGGCACGAGTGTTGCTGCCGGGAGAAGATTTGCAACTTGATTCTCGTCTGGAAGAAAGACATTTTGGCATTTTTGAAGGAAAAACATATCAAGAAATCGTATCAGAATATCCGCAACAGGCGCATGAATGGGAAGAGAAGTGGATGACTTATGAGATTCCAAAAGGAGAAAGCTTTCTCCAGGTCCAGAAACGTGTTAACGACTTTGCCGGGTATCTCAAGAAATGCAGATTCAAGAAGATTCTGATTGTATCCCATAAGGGAACGATGATACAATTAATGCTGGCACTTTTAGGAATTCCGGCGGAACAGTACTGGAAGTTTACATTGGAATCCGATTGCTATTCCAAAATTGATTATTTCTATGGCAATGCCGTGTTAACAATATTAAATCAAAAATTATGAGGGAAATGATATGGATTTATTTGACTATATGAGACAACAGACGATGGAGCAGGAGTCTCCACTGGCGCAGCGTCTGCGACCGACTTCGATTGAAGAGGTAGTGGGACAAGAGCATATCATCGGGAAAGATAAATTATTATACAGGGCAATTAAAGCGGACAAGCTGAGTTCTATTATCTTCTATGGACCTCCGGGAACTGGTAAGACGACATTGGCAAAAGTAATTGCTAATTCGACAAAAGCGGATTTTATACAGATGAATGCAACAACTTCCGGTAAAAAAGAAATGCAGCAGGCTGTTCAGAAGGCCAAGGATAACCTCGGCATGTTTCAGAAAAAAACAATTCTTTTTATCGATGAGATTCATCGATTTAATAAATCACAGCAGGATTATTTGCTGCCATTTGTGGAGGATGGAACGGTCATTTTGATTGGTGCTACTACAGAAAATCCTTATTTTGAGGTAAATGGAGCTTTAATCTCGCGTTCTAATATTTTTGAACTATATCCGCTTACGAATGAGGAGATTCAGAAAATTATAAAAAAAGCCGTCTATGATGAAGAAAAAGGCATGGGAACGTATGGAGCAGTCATCGATGACTGTGCGTTAGAATTTTTATCGGATATGGCGGAAGGGGATGCGAGGACTGCTCTGAATGCGGTTGAGCTCGGTATTCTGACAACGGATCCGTCTTCAGATGGAAAGATTCATCTCACTTTAGAAGTTGCGGAACAATGCATTCAGAGACGAGCGTTCCGTTATGATAAATCAGGAGATAATCACTATGACACAATATCAGCATTTATAAAAAGCATGAGAGGATCGGATCCGGATGCAGCCATCTACTATCTTGCAAAAATGATTGATGCAGGAGAAAGTGTGACATTTATTGCAAGGAGGATCATGATCTGTGCATCTGAGGATGTTGGAAATGCGGATCCTCAAGCAATCCAAGTTGCAGTTGCCGCTTCCGAAGCGGTCGAACGGATCGGAATGCCGGAAGCAAGGATCATTCTTGCACAGGCGGTCGCTTATGTGGCTTCCGCACCAAAAAGTAATGCTGCATGCATGGCAATTGATGAGGCATTGCATATTGTCCGTACGAAGAGAGTTTCGGGAGTGCCAAATCATCTTCGGGATGCACATTATAAAGGTGCCGCAAAACTGGGACATGGCATAGGATATCAATATGCGCATGATTATCCCAATCATTATGTAAAGCAGCAGTATCTGCCGGATACGCTCATCGGAACAAAGTTTTACCGCCCATCGGAAAATGGATATGAAAAAAGGATAAAGGAACATTTGCAGTTTTTGAGGGAAGAGGAAGATCGAGAACAAAATTAAAAAATACCCGCAAAGGAATCAAATGATGCTCTTTGCGGGTTCTAAGGGGAGGATAAGTATTTATTTTTTTCATTTGTGATGGTAATAGTATAACCAGCGTAGAAAAATATATTCACGATGAAAAATTTATGATTGATTTTTTAGTGACAAAAATCAATAATTCTTGCAAACTTTCGTGTTGTCTGTTATATTAGATGCGTTAGAATAGTTTATAAATTTATAAATAAGGATGGTAGAAAGAATGGCATTATTACAGGATTGGCGTGACTTTGCTTACGCACACGACGATAATACACAGGCCGGACAGCAGTTCTGGTTAAATTATTTTGCAGTGGAAAAAGGAATTTATGAACAGTTATTAGCAGATAGGGACACTGTTGTATCCGGAACAGTCAAAGAATTAGCGGAAAAGTATGATACAACGATACAGCTGTTTTCTGGTTTCCTGGATGGAATTAATGACAGTTTAAAAACAGCAAATCCAATTGATACGATGGAAGAGGATACCGTTGTAAGCCTTGATATCGATTACGCAATGTTATATAAAAATATGGTCGCATGCAAAGCGGACTGGTTATATACATTAGAGCAGTGGAATGATATTTTTACTCCGGAACGTCAGAAGGAGTTATACAGAGAACAAAAATCCTCTACGACGATTGTAAAAGGAAAGAAGATCGGACGTAATGACCCTTGCCCATGCGGAAGCGGTAAAAAGTATAAAAAGTGCTGCGGACGAAATAAATAGTTTATAATTTGAAAGAAAGCCGAAAGTTTTTGCTTCCGGCTTTTATATGACGGTAAATATGACGAATTATCATACTATGAGAAGTCTTTATGAAGGATTGTCGCTTTTTGTAGAGAGAAAACTTCGGTATAATGGGAAATAGTTTTTGACTATATGAAACAGTTAGAGGAGGAATATATATGACATCAACAACGATTGCAATTCTAATTGCATTTGCTGCGTATCTTGTTATGATGATTGGAGTTGGCGTTTGGTCAGCGAAAAAGACAACAGGCGCAGACGATTATTTTCTGGGCGGACGTGGACTTTCCGGTCCGGTTGCAGCATTATCAGCGCAGGCATCTGATATGAGCGGATGGCTGCTTATGGGACTTCCGGGTTCTGTTTATGCACTTGGGACAGGGCAGGCATGGATTGCCATTGGTCTTGGCCTTGGAACGATCATTAACTGGCTTATTATCGCAAAGCCACTTCGTGCTTATACGATCGTGGCCAACAACTCTATGACGCTTCCGGAGTTTTTCGGAAACCGTTACCATGACAAAAGGAAAGTATTATTGGGCGTTTCATCTGCGATTATCGTAATTTTCTTCCTGGTATATACGGCATCGGCACTTGCGTCCGGAGGAAAATTATTTAACAGCGTATTTGGCCTTGATTATCATCTTGCATTGTTGATTGGAGCAGTGGTAATCTTAATCTATACGTTTCTGGGTGGTTTTTTGGCAGTATGTACAACAGACTTTATCCAGGGTACATTGATGCTGATTGCATTATTGGTCGTACCGATTGTAGCATGGGGATATGTAAGTGGAGAATTTGGCGCTTTGCTGACGAGCAGCGGTGTTGATTCCGCCTCTTTCTTAAGCCTGACTCATAACGGAGATCATCCAATTACTGCAATTGAAATTATTTCGAATATTGGCTGGGGGCTTGGATATTGTGGCATGCCTCATATTCTTGTTCGTTTTATGGCAATTAAAAATGAAAAAGAATTAAAGAAATCTTCTGTAATCGCTATTGTATGGGTTGTATTATCATTAGGTTTAGCGGTATTTATCGGATTGATCGGACGTGCATTTTTAATGCCAACAATTTTAGGACAAACAGCAGGTGCGGCTTCTACAGAATCTGTTTTTATTGAGATGATCAAAAAGCTGTTTTTGGAGTTACTTCCACTGGCATTTGTCGGTGGTATTTTCCTTTGTGGTATTTTAGCAGCAATCATGTCGACCGCGGATTCTCAGTTGCTTGTATGTTCTTCAGCAGTATCAGCGGATATCTATAAAGACATTATTAACCCGGAGGCTTCTGACAAACAGGTATTAAGGATCGGACGTATTACGACGATCGTGATTGCCGTACTCGCGATCTTTATTGCATGGAATCCAGACAGTTCCGTTATGGCACTTGTATCAGATGCATGGGCGGGTCTCGGAGCTGCATTTGGTCCGTTGGTTGTTATGAGTTTGTTCTGGAAGAGAACAAATCTGGCGGGTGCAGTCGCAGGACTTGTATCCGGAGCTGCTACGGTCATTGTGTGGGATTATCTTCCACTTGTCGGCGGACAGACGATTTATGCGGCAACTGGTCTGTATTCTTTGGTAGTTGGATTTGTGATCAGCCTTGTTTGCATCGTGATTATCAGTCTTGCTACAAAAGAACCGGAAAAAGCAATTTATGATGAATTTGAGGCATACAAAAATTATAAAGAAGAAAACTAAAATTATATAATAAGCAATAACGTGAAGCTGATTTATGGAGAAATATCTATGAATCAGTTTCTTTTTGTCCATATCGTTCGTGAAACAAGAATGACAAAAGGCAATGAATATGCTATAATATGATATCTATATAATGAAACAGGAGCGGATATATGATTCGATTTGCGACGATCGGTACGGGTTTTGTTGTCGACTGGTTTTTAGAAGGAATTACAGCTTGTAAAGAGATGGAATATGCGGCAGTGTATTCAAGAAGTATGGAAACGGGCAGGGCGTTTGCACAGAAGTATCATGTTGAAACTGTTTATGATCATATGGAAGATCTGGCGATGGATGAAACGATCGATGCGGTTTATATTGCCAGTCCTCCGTCATGTCATTTCGGGCAGATTATGATGATGCTTAATTATGGAAAGCATGTGCTGTGTGAAAAGCCGGCTGTTTCCAATTCAAAGGAGCTGGAACTTGTATTGCAGGCGGCTCAGGAGAATGATGTTGTCTTTTTGGAGGCGATGAAAAATGTCTATACACCGGGCTTTCGGATGATAGAGGAACTGCTTCCGAGGATTGGAACCGTAAAAAATGCATTCATTCAAACATGTAGGCGTTCTTCCGCGTATGATCATTTTCAGAAAGGAATCGTCGAACATGTATTTTTACCAAAGTTATCGAATGGAGCGTTGATGGACGTCGGATGTTATGCGGTGCATTTTCTCGTTAAACTATTTGGTATGCCCCAATCCATAAAGGCGGATGGAATTCGCCTTTCGAATGGGAGCGACGGCGCCGGAGTCATACTTGCACAATATCAAGACATGCAGGCGGAGATTTTGTATTCAAAAATGTATGATACAGAGATTCCAAGCCAGATTCAGGGTGAATGGGGATGTATGTTGATTCCGGATATTTCCCATACGCGGGAGATCCGAATAGTAGATCGTAACGGGAGGGAAGAATTATATAATGTTCCGGGAACCGGTGTCGAGGATACACGCAATGATTTGGTTTATGAAGCATTAGAATTTCAGCGTCTGATCATGGAACGACGGACAGATCATCCTTATCATCAGAATACGGTTATGACTTTTCAAATTATGGATGAAGCCAGACGTCAGATGGGAATGATATTTCCTGCTGATAAAATTATGGAGGTATTGTAATGAAAAAAAGAGTATTGGCATTAATGTTGGCAATGTGTGTGGCATTTGCGGTTACAGCATGTGGAGATAAAGAAGGAGAATCAGAAACTACAAAAGAAACGACGGAAAAGACAGCGGCGGGGAAGGATTCAGATGGGACATCCGTAGAATCCCAATATAAAAAAGTCGAAATACAAGAGCCTTCAAAGGTTGATCAGATGTCAGAACCGGAAAAAGGAGAGACGATTGCAATTGTAAAAGTCAAAAATTTTGGTGAGATGAAGTTTAAATTCTTCAATCAGGATTCCCCTCTCGCTGTTGAGAATTTTGTAACGTTGTCGTCAAATGATTACTATAACGGTATTACGTTTCATCGTGTGATTAATAATTTTATGATCCAGGGCGGCGATCCGACTGGAACGGGTGCAGGTGGAGAAAGCATCTGGGGAAAAGAGTTTGATAATGAGACATCGGAAAAGCTTTTACCTCTGCGTGGGGCACTCTGTATGGCAAATGCCGGCAGGGATACAAATGGAAGTCAATTTTTTATTATTCAGAATAAAACGGTAACGGAGGATACGTACGGTGGCAAAACTGCTACGGATGAACAAAAAGCGATGTTTGAAAAGTACGGTGGATATCCTTATCTGATGGATGATTATACAGTGTTCGGGCAGTTATATGAAGGATACGATGTTTTGGATGCGATTGCAGAGATCGAAACGGATGAAGAGGATTCCCCTCTGGAAGAAGTGGTGATCGAAAGCATAACGATTAAGGAAGCGGAGTAAAAGCAGATGCTGACGATTGGCATTGATACGAAGAAAAAAGAACCGATCTACGAACAGATTTACAAGTATATTCGTAAGGAAATCAAAAAAGGAGCATTGACCTGCGGAACAAAACTTCCATCTTCCAGAAAACTTGCGGAGCATCTGGATGTCAGCCGTAATACGATTGATCTTGCTTACAGCCAGCTTCTTTCAGAAGGTTATATAGAATCAAAACCGAAGCGTGGATATTTTGTCGCAGAGGTAGATGAGATATTGGATTTTGCAGATGAGATTCCGGAAGAGGACGATGTGATAGAGAAGAAAGAATTACTTCCTTATGAGTTTGCACCATCCGGAGTAGATATGGCACATTTTCCGTATAATACTTGGAGACGGCTTATGAGAGAAGTCTTAATGGGGGATAATTCTGAGATTTTTCAGACGGGAAATTCCAGCGGGGATTATGAGCTGCGAGATGCAATTCGTATTTATTTACATCAGTCGAGAGGTGTGATCTGCAGGAGCAGCCAGATCATTTTAGGATCAGGAATGGAATATCTGATTTTATTATTGGCACAGATTCTCGGTACAGATTATGTGGTAGGAATGGAAAATCCAACCTATATGCAGGCTTATCGGGTATTTTCTCAGTTGGGTTTTGATGTTCATGGAATTTCTATGGATGAAATGGGAATGAAAGTGGATGACTTATTAAAATCGAATGTTCAGATAGCTTATGTAACGCCATCTCATCAATATCCAACGGGTACGGTTATGCCGATCAGCCGTCGGAATGCATTGCTCAAGTGGGCGTCAGAGAAGGAAAATCGTTTTATTATTGAAGACGATTATGATAGCGAATTTCGGTATCATGGAAAACCGATTCCTGCTTTACAGGGAAATGACAAAAATGGTAAAGTAATCTATATGGGAACATTTTCAAAAGCGATCGCACCTGCGATTCGTGTCGGTTATATGGTTTTGCCGAAAGAATTACTTGCGATATATCAGGAAAAGATATCTTTTTATTCCTGCACAGTCTCCCGCATTGACCAGGCAATCCTGAGCGAATTTATTCGGGGTGGTCATTTTGAACGGCATTTAAACCGGATGAGGGCACTCTATAAAGGAAAGAATCAATATCTGATGCAGCAGCTAAAGCTGTTTGGAGATGATGCTGTTATAAGTGGGGCTTCAGCGGGACTGCATGTGCTGGTAGAATTTAAAGATTTGGCAGATCACGAGTTGTTTGAAAAAACACTCTATGAAAAAGGTGTAAAGATACAGAGGATTTCCAGTTATTATATTACAGGAAAGCCAGAGAAGGAATGTTATATTCTCGGTTTTGCACGATTAAAAGAATCGCAGATTAAACAGGGAATTTTAATTATAAAGGACATTTATGATAAATTTCGAATACGAAAGGAAGAATAAGTAGTATGTCAGACAAAGATAACATTTATGACACAGAAAGATTTTGTTATGTATGCAAACGAAATGAAAAGCAGACAGGAAAGTTGATCAAACTTCCGAATGATATTTATGTCTGCCCGGATTGCATGCAGAGAAGTATGGATATGATGAATAATGGATACTTCGGCAATTTTGATTTTGATAATATTGATATGAGCTATATGAATGATATGATCAAAGGTATGCGTCCACAGCCGGAAGTGAAGAAAAAAAAGAAAGAAGAGAAAAAGGAGGCACCGGAGCCTCTTGATTTAAAGAAGATTCCTGCACCACATCAAATCAAAGGTCAATTAGATGATTACGTGATCGGACAGGAATATGCAAAAAAGGTTATTTCTGTTGCAGTGTATAATCATTATAAACGCGTTGTTACTAATACGATGGATGAAATTGAGATTGATAAATCCAACATGATGATGATTGGACCAACAGGAAGCGGTAAGACATATCTTGTTAAGACTTTGGCGCGTCTTTTGAATGTGCCGCTGGCAATTACGGATGCGACTTCGTTAACAGAAGCCGGATATATCGGTGATGACGTGGAAAGTGTTTTGTCAAAATTATTACAAAATGCAGACAATGATGTCGAAAAAGCAGAACGCGGAATCATCTTTATTGATGAAATCGATAAGATTGCCAAAAAACAAAATGCGCACAGTCGGGATGTTAGCGGCGAAGCAGTTCAGCAGGGCTTATTAAAGCTGTTGGAAGGAGCAGATGTAGAAGTACCGGTTGGGGCGACGAATAAAAATGCGATGGTTCCGATGACGACGATTAATACGAAAAATATCTTATTTATCTGTGGCGGTGCATTTCCTGATTTAGAAGGAATTATTAAAAAACGTCTGACAAAACAGGCATCGATTGGATTTAATGCGGATCTGAAAGATAAATACGATCGCGATAGCAATATTTTGAGCAGGGTTACCGTGGATGATCTCCGCGAATATGGCATGATTCCTGAATTTTTGGGTCGTTTGCCTGTGCTGTTTACTCTGGAGGGATTGACGAAGGAGATGCTTGTACAGATATTAAAAGAGCCGAAAAATGCAATTTTAGAGCAATACAAGAAACTGCTTGAACTGGATGAAGTAAAGTTAGAGTTTGAAGATGATGCTTTAGAGGCAATCGCGGAAAAAGCGTTGGAGAAGAAGACCGGAGCAAGAGCGTTACGAGCGATCATCGAAGAATTTATGCTTGATATCATGTATGAAATTCCAAAAGATGATGCGATTGGATCGGTTATGATCACACGAGCATATATCGAAGGGAATGGAGCACCTGTGATTACAATGCGGGGAACGGATGTTCCAAGACTGACACAATAAAGGGAGGTATCGCATAAAATAATAAAAAATGAGTTTTATTATGAGTGATACTTGCAGCAGTGATATCTATTATAGCGAAGAATATTATGATTTTTTAACAGAAAATGGCGGCATCAATTCCGATTATCAGGAGGAATTTGATGCCGTCTGTACTTTTCCTCTCAGTTATTGGATTTCTGCCGCTTATCTTCGAAGAAGAGAACGGGAAAGAGTTCCCTATGAAGCGGTTGCCTTTTCTCAGGTTCCAAAATGCTATGGGTTGATGGATATGGAATCTTTGGATGAAATGGGGATTTCACAGGTACGGAGAAGCTCTTTGAATCTAACCGGATCCGGTGTTTTGATAGGAATTGTTGATACTGGTATTGATTATCAGAATGCTGCTTTTCGATATGAAGATGGCAGTACTAAAATTTTTGCTATTTGGGATCAAACGGATCGTAGAGGACCTTTACCAAATGGGTTTCCATATGGAAGTGAATATCGGAAAGAACAGATTGAGCAGGCTTTGAAAAATGATCATCCATTGGATATTGTTCCGTCGACGGATGAAAACGGGCATGGTACTTTTATGGCAGGTGCTGCTGCGGGCAGAGAAAATGAGGAACAGGGATTCAGCGGTGCGGCACCGGATGCAGATTTGGTCATAGTGAAATTAAAAGAGGCAAAACAGAACTTACGAAATTATTATTTTTTGCCCGATGGTGTGCCTGTGTATTCGGAAGTTGATATTCTGATGGGTCTGAGCTATCTGGTTACAAGGGCAGAAGAATTAAAGCGTCCAATGGTTGTTTTTCTGGGACTTGGAAGCAGCCAGGGAGGTCATACCGGAAATGGATTTTTAAGCGAACATTTGAACCGTATTGCGATAAGGCGAGGGTATGTCGTTGTAGTCAGTGCCGGCAATGAAGGAAACACGGATCATCATTATCATGGGAGTTTTACCAATTCACAGGAAACAATCGAATTAAAGGTCGGACGCATGGAACGTGGATTTGCGATGGAACTGTGGGGGAAATCTCCCTACCGATTCCGCATCCGGCTGGAATCACCGACCGGACAGATGACGGAATGGTTAGATGCGGGGATTCGCGGTAGTAGAGAATTTGCATTTTTGCTCGAGCGATCGCAGGTTTATATCGACTATCAGGTGGTGGATCCTTACAGCGGTGACCAGGGGATCTTATTCCGATTTGATTCACCGAGCGAGGGAATATGGAAAATCATTGTTTCCGAACCGCAGTCCGGTGAAAAGGAATATGATATGTGGCTTCCAATTCGTGATTTTGTGGGAACGGATACGTATTTTTTAAAGCCGGATCCATTTATGACGATTACGGCTCCGGGGGATACCGGGAATCCGATTACCGTATCTGCCTATCGGCAGTCGGATGGTGCTTTTTATATAGAAAGCAGCCGTGGATATACAAGAAATCAATTGATTAAACCGGATTTCGCTGCGCCGGGAGTGAATGTCAAAGGTGTCTTGCTTCGGGACCGGTTTGGTACAAAAAGCGGTACGAGTGTGTCAGCAGCTCTTGTTGCCGGGATGGCCGCTGATTTCCTTCAATGGGCGATTATTGAGAGACATGAGCCGGTCATCTCTACGATCGGAGTAAAGAATTACTTTATCCGGGGCACACGCAGAGACAGTAATCGAAGTTATCCAAATCAGGAATGGGGCTATGGAAAAGCCGATTTATTTCAGGTTTTTATAGAAATTCGATAGAGAGTAATCTGTCATCTCTATTTGTTTCTATATAAAAAACGGTGGAACCCGCAATGCGTGTTTCACCGTTTTATTCGGTTATTTTTTATTTTTCTTTGCACGGAAACGAAGAGTCGGATCCAGAATCTTTTTGCGGATTCGAATATTTTCCGGTGTGATTTCTAGTAACTCATCAGTATCGATAAATTCAAGCGCCTGTTCCAGACTGAGGATTTTTGGCGGGGTCAGTTTTAATGCTTCGTCGGCACCGGAAGAACGGGTATTTGTCAGATGTTTTGTCTTGCAGACATTGATCTCAATATCATCTGTCTTGCCGTTTTGTCCAACGACCATGCCGCCATATACTTTTTCGCCTGGTCCGATAAATAAGGTTCCGCGTTCCTGTGCAATAAATAAACCATATGTGATCGATTCGCCGGATTCGTAGGCGATCAGGGAGCCCTGCTTGCGGTACTGGATATCGCCTTTATATGGGGCATAGCCGTCAAACAGCGTATTGATCACACCGGTTCCTTTTGTATCAGTCAGGAAATCACCGCGATAGCCGATTAAACCGCGGGATGGAATGGAGAATTCCAATCGGGACTGCCCGGAATTATTGACGGTCATATTTTGCAATTCGCCCTTTCTCTGACTCAGTTTATCGATTACAGTACCAGAAAATTCTTCAGGAACATCGATAACTGCCACTTCCATAGGTTCTAAGCGTTTTCCTTTTTCGTCCTTTTTATATAATACTTCTGCTTTGCTGACTGCAAATTCATAGCCTTCACGGCGCATATTTTCAATTAAAACGGATAAATGCAGTTCTCCGCGGCCGGAAACTTTGAAGGTATCCATATCGTCGGTTTCTTCTACGCGTAAACTGACATCCGTATTCAGTTCCCGCATAAGACGCTCTCTTAAATGACGGGAAGTAACGAACTTACCTTCACGGCCTGCAAGAGGAGAGTCATTAACAAGAAAGTTCATGGCAATCGTGGGCTCCGAAATCTTTTGGAACGGAATTGCTACCGGGTTTTCAGGAGAGCATAAAGTGTCTCCGATATGAATATCGGATATCCCTGAGATAGCAACGATTGAGCCGATTCCAGCTTCCTTTACATCCACTTTATTCAGACCGTCAAATTCATAAAGTTTACTGATCTTGACTTTCTGACATTTGTCAGGTTCGTGCGCATTTACGATCACACATTCCTGATTTACCTGAATGGAGCCGTTATCTACTTTACCGACACCGATACGGCCGACATATTCGTTATAATCGATCGTGCTGATCAGGACCTGTGTCTCAGCTTCCGGATCGCCGGTTGGAGCCGGTATATGGTCAATGATCGTCTGTAATAATGGTTTCATATCGGTCATTTCATCATCGAGGTTTAATCCTGCAACTCCGGACTTAGCGGAAGCATAGACAAATGGACATTCTAACTGCTCATCATCTGCATCTAATTCCAGCAGTAATTCCAGGACTTCGTCTTCGACTTCTTCGGAACGTGCTTCCGGACGATCAATTTTATTGACACAGACGATAAGCGGAAGGTTTAATTCTAAAGCTTTTTTTGTGACAAATTTTGTCTGAGGCATCGGACCTTCAAAAGCGTCGACAACGAGGATAACACCATCTACCATCTTTAAGACGCGTTCTACTTCGCCTCCAAAATCGGCATGCCCTGGTGTATCTACAATATTAATTTTTACTCCGTTATAAGTAATGGCTGTATTTTTGGATAAAATAGTAATACCGCGTTCCCGTTCGATATCATTGGAATCCATTACGCGTTCCGCAACTTCCTGATTTTCACGGAAGATGCCGCTTTGTTTTAACATTTCATCGACGAGAGTTGTTTTGCCGTGGTCAACGTGGGCAATAATTGCTACGTTTCTAATATCTTCTCTGGATGTAATCACTTAAATACACTCCTTCTATTAAAAAGTCATTCATTATTTGTTATAAACGCATTTATCTGTCATTCTAGCACAATTGGAAAGTCAATACAAGTTTCCTTTTTTGTACATAACGAGTGAAATCAGACAAAATAATATGATGATCAGAATCAAAAAGATATTCCGTAATTCCTATCAATATGGTATACTTAGTGCAATACGAAAAATGAGGTATGGATAAAATGTATGCAAAAAAATTGTTGGAGAAACTGAGGGAAGAAAAGAGGTTATCGAAAGAAGAATTTGTCTATCTTCTGGAACATAGAGAAGAAGTGCGTGAAGATGCTGCCGCAATTGCCCGTGATCTGGGTAACCGGTATTACGGCAGATCGATCTATCCGAGAGGACTGATAGAATTTACAAATTATTGTAAAAATAATTGCTATTACTGTGGAATCCGGGCTGCAAACCGAAATGTCAAACGGTATCGTCTGAGCAAAGAAGAAATACTAAAAGCCTGTGAGAACGGATATGCACTTGGATATCGGAGTTTTGTACTTCAAGGAGGCGAAGATCCGTATTTTCATATTGAACGGATGGAGGATATTGTAGCTTCCATACATAAAAGGTATTCCGAATGTGCGATTACGCTGTCAATCGGAGAATTAGATTATGACAGATATCAGAGACTTTTTGATGCAGGAGCAGACCGTTATTTGCTGCGTCATGAAACTGCGAATGAGGAACATTATCGGTTGTTGCATCCGGACAGTATGTCGCTTGAATATCGAAAGCAATGTCTTCGTGATATGAAGAAGATCGGATATGCAGTCGGGACAGGATTTATGGTTGGTTCTCCTTATCAGACAATGGAACACCTTGCGGAAGATCTGTTATTTATAAAAGAGTTAGATCCTCATATGGTGGGAATCGGTCCATTTATCCCTCATCATGATACTCAGTTCAGGGATAAGCCTGCCGGGACTGTTGAACTTACGACATTCCTGTTGAGTCTGATTCGCATTATGAAGCCCAATGTACTTTTACCTGCTACGACAGCGCTCGGCACGATCGATCCAAAAGGAAGAGAAAAGGGGATCTTAGCAGGGGCAAATGTCATGATGCCAAATCTTTCTCCGGTTATGGTCCGTAAAGATTATGCATTGTATGATAATAAAATCTGTACAGGAGAAGAAGCAGCAGAGTGCTGTATATGCCAGTCAAAACGGATGGAAATGATTGGATATCAACTGGATTTCTGTCGGGGCGATTACAAAGAATTAGAATCATAAATGAATCAAATAAAAACAAATAAAATTAAGTATTTTTATTATAAAAGTTTATTTTATTAAAAAAATAAAAAAATAGTTGACATTTGAAAATGCATTTTGTATGATACCGAATATCAAAGGCAATGGCGCTGAAGGATGAAATTCCACTCAGTGCCATTTTTTTATGTATAAAAAGGTACATAAAGACTTTGTAAAAAAGGCACAAAGGCGTGTCATCTGTAAGCTAGCAGCAGGTGACGCGCCTTTTCTTTTGAAAAAGGAGGATTATATTTATGACAGCAAATGATGTAATGGCAATCGTATCAGAAAACGTCTTTAGCGTTTGGTTTTTAATCGGTGCTGCACTGGTATTCTGGATGCAGGCCGGATTTGCAATGGTAGAAGCAGGTTTTACCAGAGCGAAAAATGCAGGAAATATTTTGATGAAGAACTTGATGGACTTTTGTATAGGTACTGTTATGTTCATTCTGATTGGTTATTCTCTGTTATTAGGGGAAGATTTCATGGGATTTCTTGGGAAACCTGGCTTTGATGTAATTACAAACTATGCAAATTTCGATTTCTCAGGATTTGTATTTAACCTGGTATTCTGTGCAACAACAGCTACGATCGTATCCGGTGCGATGGCTGAAAGAACAAAATTCTTATCTTACTGTGTTTATTCGGCAGTTATTTCAGCTTTTATTTATCCGATTGAAGCTCACTGGATCTGGGGCGGCGGCTGGTTAGCTCAGATGGGATTCCATGATTTTGCAGGTTCCTGTGCGATCCACATGGTTGGTGGTACCTGTGCATTGATCGGTGCAAAAATACTTGGACCTCGTATTGGTAAGTTCTCAACGGATCGGAATGGAAAAGTAACAAAAGTAAATGCAATTCCAGGACACAATCTTCCGATTGGTGCGTTAGGCTGTTTTATCTTATGGCTTGGCTGGTATGGATTTAACGGCGCAGCAGCAACAACCGTTCCACAGCTTGGTTCTATCTTTTTAACAACGACAGTTGCTCCTGCAGTAGCAACCGTTGTATGTATGATTTTTACATGGGTAAAATACGGTGCTCCTGATGTATCCATGTGTTTGAATGCTTCGTTAGCAGGTCTGGTAGCAATTACAGCTCCTTGTGACGTCACAGACTGTGTCGGAGCAGCAGTGATCGGTGCGGTAGCAGGTGTCTTAGTTGTATTCGGCGTATGGTTATTAGATTACAAATTACATGTTGATGATCCGGTAGGTGCGGTAGCTGTTCATTTTATGAATGGTATTTGGGGAACCATTGCAGTTGGATTATTTGCAACTAATACAGCTCCGGAAAGTGGATTAGTCGGTTTATTCTATGGCGGCGGATTCAAATTATTAGGTATCCAGCTTGTTGGACTGATTTCTGTTATGGCATGGGCAGCAATTACAATTACAATTTCATTTTTCGTTATTAAAGCAGTCATTGGACTTCGTGTAGAGGAAGAAGAAGAAATCTTAGGTCTGGATATTACAGAACATGATCTTGCAAGTGCTTATGCAGACTTTGCGCTTGCTTCAAATATCAACAACTTCTCGTCCGGTATTTCAGCAGAATTACCTGAAAATGCAGTTCCGGTTGATGATGCAGTTCCGGTTCAGGTGCGTACTGCTGCACCAACTGCAACAGACAGCGATGTACCTTTGACGAAGATTACGATCTATGCAAAACAGAGTCGTTTTGATGCATTAAATGAAGCAATGACGAAGATTGGTATTACCGGAATGACAGTTACGAATGTACTTGGCTGCGGCGTACAGCACGGCAGGGTCAGCAAGTACCGTGGTGTTGAAATGGATATGAATCTGATTCCAAAGATTCAGGTCGATATTGTGGTAGCAAAAACTGATCCACAAAAGGTTATTGATGCAGCGAAGAAAGCGCTTTATACAGGTCATGCCGGCGATGGTAAGATTTTTGTATACAATGTTTCAAATGCAATTCGTATCAGTTCTGGTGCAGAAGGAACAGAAGCGTTAGAAAACTATTACTGGTAGAAGACTGATCTGCAATTACATATGAAATAAGAAAAAGAAGATCCGGGAAAATGGTAAGATCCATTTTTCCGGATCATTTTGTGCGAAGACATTGGGTTCTTGCTATAGATAGTCCCTTATGATATGATGAAAAATACATAATGATTTTATATTAAGGAATTCGGATGTCATAATTTGCGTTTCATCGTTTAAAATAGAGTTTTTTGGCAGCTGAATTTGAATGAAAAAGGGAGGAAACTATGGCAGAACAGGTAAGAGAAGAAAATAAGATGGGTGTCATGCCGGTGAATAAGCTTTTGATCAGTATGTCAATACCGATGATGCTTTCGATGTTGGTCATGGCACTTTATAATGTTGTTGACAGCATATTTGTAGCAAAACTAAATGAAGATGCACTAACCGCAGTCTCTCTTGCATTCCCCGTGCAGAATCTGATGATCGCTTTCGGAACGGGAACCGGAGTCGGTGTTAATGCATTGCTTTCTCGTTCACTGGGTGCAAAGGATACGGAATATGCGAATAAAATTGCCAATACCGGATTAAAACTGGCGGTCTTTACCTACATCGCTTTTGCGGTCTTAATCGGAATATTTGGTAATCTTTATTTTCAAATTCAGACGGATAATCCAACGATTCTCGATTACGGGACAACTTATATTCGTATTATCGGTATTATGGCATTTGGTATGTTTACACAGATGATGAGCGAAAAATTGTTGCAGTCAACCGGGAAAACGATTTATTCGATGATCACACAGCTGATCGGTTCGGTGGTCAATATTATTTTGGATCCGATCATGATTTTCGGATTGTGCGGCTTTCCGAAAATGGAAGTTGCCGGTGCAGCGATCGCAACTGTAACCGGGCAGATCATCGCCGGCTGTGTTGCTGTGTTTTTTAATGTGAAGTTTAATAAAGAGATAGAGGTTCATCCGCTAAAATACAAACTTTCAGCTCATGTAGTCGGTCATATTTACAGTATCGGAATTCCATCGATCATAATGGCATCTGTAAGTTCGGTTATGACATTTGGTATGAATAAGATATTGATGGCTTTTTCTGCAACAGCAACTGCTGTTTTTGGTGTTTATTTTAAACTTCAGAGTTTTGTATTTATGCCGGTGTTCGGACTGAATAATGGAATGGTTCCGATCGTTGCATTTAATTATGGAGCAAGGAAGCCGGACCGTATTATACAGACGATCAAATTAAGTATTATTTATGCAGTCTGCATTATGTTGATCGGATTTCTGATTATGCAGACCTGTCCGGCACCATTGCTTAAAATGTTCAGCGCTTCGGATATGATGCTTAAAATCGGTATTCCTGCACTCAAAACGATCAGCTTCAGCTTTATTTTCGCAGGATTTTGTATTATTTCTTCCTCGACATTCCAGGCATTCGGGCATGGCGTGCTGAGTCTTGCTGTATCGCTGATCCGTCAGCTTGTTGTACTGTTGCCGTCCGCATATATATTGTCTCGGATTGGCGGTCTGGATGTAATCTGGTGGTCATTTCCGATTGCGGAAGTCATGTCCGTATTGTTATGTTCGGGATTTTTATTGCATGTATATAAAAAAGAGATAAAACCTTTGTGGGATTAAAATGCGTGAAAAAATTTAATCAGGTGTGACATATTTCACAAGTTGAGCAAGGCGGGAAAGCTTTTAAAAAGGTTTCCCGCCTATTTGTATGCCGGAATGGGAAAAGATTTTTTGTCTAAGATCAAATGAAAAGTATTGACACTATACAGACTGAATGATAAGATAAAAATGACAAGGAAAGTTGTCAAAATGACAAGAATCATTAACAATTTGGGGCTATGAATTAGAGTTTGGAGGTGGTTGGATGCCATTATATAACAGATTAAAGGAATATCGTGCAAGGCTTGGTGTGAATCAGCAGCAGATGGGGAAGCTGGCAGGTGTATCCAGACAGACGATCAGTCAGATCGAGAGAGGGGATTATTCGCCATCTGTCACTTTGGCACTAAAGATTGCAAAGGTTTTTGAAGTACAGGTAGAAGAGATTTTTTGGTATGAGGAGGATCAAGAACATGACTGACAGAAGAGAAGAGATTAAGAAAGAGAATAAGAGAGCAGTACCGATATTTTTACTGTTGATTTGTGCAGGAGGCCTTGTAGGAGGATTGCTTGGAGGCGCGGGTACGATGATTCGTTTTCGTGTGGAGCAGGGAGATGTTTTCTTTGGAGAGCATTTGATTACATATGCAGCATTCATCATTATGATTGCAGTAGCCCTTTTGGTGCATATTGCAGGATGGATCACCTATGTTAAATGCAGGAATCAATTAAAAGCATGGGATGGAGAGGATGAAGAGGGTCCGAATCGTATAGAGATTAGATCACAGTATGCAATATGGGGAGTTGCTGTGAATTCAATCGTATCTTTTGCATGTTTTGCGATTTTAATGAGTTACTTGCTGTATCATACGATGGAGATTCTTTTTATTACGATAGCGGTTGCTTTTTTTGTGATCAATTTGTTTACCAGTGTATTTATGCAGCAAAAGTTTGTTGATCTTTTAAAAGAAATGAACCCGGAAAAGAAAGGAAGTGTCTATGACGTGAAATTCACGGAGAAGTGGATGGAGAGCTGTGATGAAGCAGAAAAGATGCAGACGTATCAATCGGCATGGTCTTCTTATCGATATATGGGAACGATCTATCCGTTTGTCTGGCTGATTACTTACTTGGCGGATCTTTTCCTGGGTGTTGGTATATTTGCATCCGTTGTTGTTGCTATCCTATGGTTGATTCAGACAAGCATCTATTGTCATAAAGCAATACGGTTAAGCCGTTAAAGTTTATGCCGGCTTAAAGTCGAACTGCCGTTTTTGTGAATAAAGACTGCAAATCGATGTTTCGTCGGAAAATACAATATTTCACCTGCATACTTCGAAGAAAAAAAGCAGAAAATAGACAAAAATAGAAAGTCTAATTCAGCCCTTTGCATCATACATTATATCGTTACCAGTTATACAAGAAGGGAGAAATGAAGATGACAAATCAGGCAATTGTAGCAGGTGAGGTAATTTCAGATTTTCAATTCAGCCATGAGATTTTTGGTGAAGGATTTTATCGATTAAGAATTAAGGTAAAGCGATTGAGTGATGCTTTTGATGAGATTCCGCTATTGATATCTGACCGCCTTGTAGATGTAAATCAAAGTTACATAGGAAAGAAATTAGAAGCAAAGGGACAGTTCCGTTCTTATAACAAACATGAAAATGAAAGAAATCATTTGGTTCTCTCATTGTTTGTACGTGAATTAGAGTGGATTGACAGTTATGAAAATCATAAACCTAATTATATTATGTTGGATGGTTATATATGCAAAGAGCCTATTTATCGGATGACTCCGCTGGGCAGGGAAATCTGTGATATTTTATTAGCAGTAAATCGTGCTTACGGAAAATCAGATTATATTCCATGCATTTGCTGGGGTAGAAATGCAAGGTTTGCAGGCAATCTGGAGATTGGTTCTCATATTCAGGTATTGGGCAGAATTCAAAGCAGGAAGTATCAGAAAAAAATGGGAGAAAATGAGGTGATCTGCCGTATAGCTTATGAAATCTCCGTTAATAAATTAGAAATTAAAGAAGAATAGTTGGATTTTTACGTTAATTGTGATACAATAAATCGATAAAAGTGAGTTATCTTAATTTCTAAATGAAAGATAATATACAGTACAAAGAAGTATTGTTAACATTAATACACATGAGGTGAAAGTATGGAAGGACAAGTAGAAGTCTTCTGTGGCTTAGGGAAAGGGAAAACGGCGGCAGCACTTGGAGTTTGTATTCGCGCAGCCAGTCATGGAAAACAGGCGATTATCGTTCGTTTTTTAAAAGGAAAGGATTCTGCACAGCTTGATTATTTAAAAAGGCTGGAACCGGAGATTCAGTTTTTCACTTTTGAGAAGCAGAGAAAGTGTTATGATGATTTAACAGATGCAGAGAAAGAAGAAACACGGAATAATATCCGGAATACGATTAATTACACCAATAAGGTAATTGATGCTTGTCAGTGTGATTTGCTTGTATTAGATGAGGCATTAGGTCTGGTTGAGTTAGGATTGATTGAGGTGGATGAACTGATATCTTTTATTCAGAAAAAAGATGATGATATGCAGATGATTTTTACTGGTCACTATCTGCCGAAGGAACTAGAACCATGGGTAGATAATGTATACAGCATTAATACAGAAAAAGAACAATACGAATGAGTAAAATAAAGGAGGTCATAAGAATATGGCAATTTTTGAAGGGGCTGGTGTTGCATTAATTACACCATTCAAAACAGATGGATCTGTAGATTATGATAAGCTTGAAAAAGTAATTGATTTTCAGATTGAAAATGGAACAGATAGTATTATTATTTGTGGAACAACAGGTGAAGCTTCTACGATGTCTCATGATGAACAGTTAGAAGTAGTGAAAGCATGTGTGGATCATGTTAATAAACGTATTCCTGTGATTGCGGGTGCTGGATCTAATTGTACGAAGGAGGCTATATATCTTGCCGAGAAGTCTGCACAAATTGGTGTAGATGGATTATTAGTAGTCACACCTTATTACAACAAGGCAACACAGGGCGGTTTAGTTAAATATTACACAGAGATTGCAAAGTCATCGGATACACCGGTTATTATGTACAATGTTCCTGGGAGAACCGGATGTAACATTGCACCGGCAACGGCTGCAAAATTAGTCAAAGAGGTTGATACAATTGTCGGTATCAAAGAAGCCAGTGGCAATATCTCTCAGGTTGCTAACATCATGAACCTGACACAAGGAGATATTGATCTATATTCCGGTAATGATGACCAGATTGTACCAATCATGTCGTTAGGTGGAAAAGGTGTTATTTCTGTATTATCAAATGTCGTGCCGGCAGATACTCATGAGATTGTAGCAAGCTTTTTACGTGGTGATGTTAAAAAGAGCCGTGAGTTACAGATTAAATACATCGATTTGATCAATGCCTTATTTTGTGAAGTAAATCCAATCCCGGTAAAACGTGCGATGGCAGAATTAGGATATTGCAGCGGAGCAGTACGTGGTCCATTGACAGAGATGGAACCTCAGAATGCAGAAAAGATGATTACGATTATGAAAGAGATGAATATTTTATAAGAGGTACACAAAATGATAAAATTAATTATGCATGGCTGTAATGGAGTTATGGGGCAGGTAATCAGCAAGATCGTTGAAGAAACAGATGGTGCTGAAATGGTTGCCGGCATTGACCGTTTTGACGAAGGAAAGAATTGTTATCCGGTATTTACGGATCTTCAAAAATGTGATGTAAAAGCGGATGCCATTATAGATTTTTCGGCAGCACCAGCTGTTGATGCATTATTAGATTATGCCGTTGAAAAGCAGATACCGGTTGTTGTATGTACTACCGGTCTTACTGATGAACAGTTGAAGAAATTAGAAGATGCAAGTAAAAAGGTGGCAATCTTGCGTTCCGCTAATATGTCGCTTGGTGTTAATACATTATTAAAACTGTTAAAAGAGGCAGCGTCGGTGCTGGCTCCGGAAGGCTTCGATATTGATATTGTTGAGAAGCATCATAGAAGAAAGTTGGATGCTCCATCAGGAACGGCACTCGCATTGGCGGATGCTGTGAATGAAGCTGTGGATCATGAATACGAATATGTTTATGATAGAAGTCAGAGAAGAGAGCAGCGTCCGAAAAAGGAGATTGGTATTTCTGCGGTTCGCGGAGGAACTATTGTAGGTGAACACGAAGTGATCTTTGCAGGGCAGGACGAAGTAATCGAATTTAAACATACTGCTTATTCAAGAGCGATTTTTGGCAAAGGTGCTGTTAGTGCGGCTATGTACCTGGCGGGCAAACCGGCTGGACTTTACAATATGAGTCATGTAATTGGTTAATAAATGAAAAGATAATCTTGACAGGTATGGTTCGGTAGAATCATACCTGTTTTTATCGAATAGGAGGATAAATATATGCTGTCAGAAAAAGTGTTATCGATGACGAAGCAGAAATCTGTTATTCGTGAAATATTTGAATATGGAATGGCGCGTGCCAACATGATTGGTGCGGAAAATGTCTATGATTTCAGTATCGGAAATCCGAGTGTACCGGCTCCTGAGTCGGTGGATCGGGCAATTTATGATATTATGCAAGAGCAGAATCCGGTAGAACGACATGGATATGCGCCTAATGCCGGAATTCCGGAAGTTCGTAAGACGATTGCAACGTCTCTAAATAAAAGATTCGGTATGGATTATACAGAAGCTAACATTTTTATGACGAATGGTGCTGCTGCTTCTTTGGGGATTTTATTTCAATTGATGAAAAATGATCCTGAAGATAAGATCATTACGTTTGCGCCATTTTTTCCGGAATATAGCGCATATGCCATTTCTGCAGATATACAATTAGAAGTTATTTCGGCGAATATTCCAAGTTTTCAGATTAATTTTGAGGAATTAGAAGCAGTTCTGGACGAGCATACAAAAGCAGTTTTGATCAATTCCCCAAATAATCCGTCCGGAGTTGTGTACTCAAAAGAAACGATTCAGAAATTAGCAGCTTTGCTGGAAGAGAAACAAAAGGAATTTGGACATCCGATTTATATTATATCGGACGAACCGTATCGGGAAATTGTATATGACGGATTTGAAGTGTCTTATGTTCCTCGATTTTATGATAATACATTCGTATGTTATTCCTATTCAAAATCTCTTTCACTGCCGGGAGAACGTATTGGATATATCGCATTTACGAACAAAATTGCGGATGCTGATATTATGTTGGGAGCTTTTGTACAATCTGCAAGATTGTTATCCTATGTATGTGTACCTTCTATGTTTCAAAAGGTTGTGGCAAGATGTGTTGCAGACACTGCTGATTTATCTGTTTATGCAAAGAACAGAGAAAGATTATACAGTGCATTGACAGCTATGGGATATGAATGCGCAGAACCCGGGGGAGCATTTTATCTGTTTATGAAAGCACTGGGAGATGATGCGGGAACATTTTGTGAAACAGCAAAAAAATATGATTTATTATTGGTTCCGAGCGACAGTTTTGGATGTCCTGGATATGTGCGCATTAGCTATTGTGTGGATCCGGAACGTATTGAAGGTGCATTACCGTTGTTTAAAAAATTAATTGACGAATACAAAGGAGAAAAGTAATGATGGGAAATTGGAGAGATAATATTCGTCAGGTTGTTCCATATACACCGGGGGAACAGCCAAAACGCACGAATTTGATTAAATTAAATACAAATGAAAATCCATATCCACCGTCGAAAAAGGTACAGGAAACGATGGATCAAATTACCGGATGGAGATTATACCCGGATCCGGCAGCAAGCAAATTAGTACATGCTTTAGCAGAATATCATGGATTGAATGACGATCAGGTTTTTGTTGGCGTTGGATCGGATGATGTTTTAGCGATGTCTTTTATGACTTTTTTTAATTCGGATAAGCCGATTCTGTTTCCTGATATTACATACTCATTTTATGACGTTTGGGCAGACCTGTTCAAAATTCCGTATAAGACGAAAGCTTTAGACGAACATTTTAATATAAAAAGTGAGGATTATAAAGCACCAAATGGCGGAATAATCTTTCCAAATCCAAATGCGCCAACGGGAGTGCTCGTTGATCTGGATTTTATTGAAGATATTTTAAAGGCAAATCAGGATGTGATCGTCATTGTAGATGAAGCCTATATTGATTTCGGTGGTGTTTCTGCAAAACCTCTATTAAAAAAATACGAGAATTTACTGGTTGTACAGACCTATTCAAAATCCAGATCGCTCGCAGGACTTCGTATTGGATATGCAATGGGTAATTCTGAGCTGATCAAAGCATTAAACGACGTGAAATACTCGTTTAATTCCTATACGATGAATCAACCGGCGATTGCTATAGGAGCAGCTGTGTTAGAAGATGAAGAATATTTTAGAGAGACCACGGAGAAAATCATCCATACGAGAGAATGGTTTAAAAATGAAATGAGTGAACTTGGTTTTTCTTTTGAAGATTCGAAATCAAATTTTTTATTTGTTACGCATAAATCAGCAAAGGCGAAAGATATTTTCGAAGCTGCAAAGGAAAAAGATATTTTTGTACGCTACTTTGATAAACCAAGAATCGATAATTATTTAAGAATAACGATTGGAACGGATGAAGAGATGAAGCAATTTCTCAACTTTGTCAGGGCGTTCCTGGGAGAGGAGTAAATCTTAAAGAAATCTAAAAATTGTAAATTTTTTACATATCCTATTGCTTTTTTATTGTGCATCATTTAGACTGTATAGCAGAGGAATTACAGAAAGAGTATTTAGAGTATTAAGGGGATATGACTTTGTTCCATGTAATCCTATTTCTTTTTTATAGGAGGACATACACAATGACGTATGAAGAATTTAAGAAACTCGTAGAACATGAAGAACGATCAAAGCGTGATGGGAGAGCAGGAGAAGCGTTTACGGATGGTTTATTGGATTATAATCATATCCGGCCTAGAATTTTTTATCGACTGATAGCGGTAAAAGGCAATGAAGAGATATTAGAACGAAGCCCGCACATTCTATTTTTTGATATGGCAATTACCTTTCGTTGGTTGTTTCATGAAGATGAGGACGGAATATCTTCTGCATTGATCGAGAAAAAGCATTTGGAATATTGGAATGTAAACGAGAGGGATATCATCGAGGAAGCGATCAGGAATACACCTGAATTATTTCCTATCAAGTGGTGCAGAATATTAGAAATGATTAATCAATGGGTGGATCTCGGAGGTCCTGATCTTCCGTTATATGTTATGACAAATCGTATCGGCATTAATGGAGCATCCGTTATCTTTTATCGGGATGTATGGGAGAGATTTCGTGGAATATCCGGACAGGGAATTTACATCCTTCCATCCAGCATTCATGAAGTGCTGTTGATTGGTGAACAAGAAGTTCTTGATTTAGATGATCTATATGAGATGGTATGGCAGGCGAATCATACTGTTGTGTCATCCGAAGAGTTTTTATCCAATCAGGTTCTGTATTATGATCCGGTGAATCAGGAGATAGAAATTGCGCATAGCAGAAAGTAGATGATGAATTGAAACGGTGGGAAATATATCTTGAGTTTGTATTTGAAATTTTCTTTTTAGGTGCGGGTGTATTTTTGTTGATCTGCGGTCTTCCTGTATTGTTAAAATTTTTCTGGCCTTTTGTAGTCGGTTGGATCATCTCTTTATTGGCGGCACCGTTATGCAGTTTTCTGGAGAAAAAGTGTAAAGTGTCCAGAAAATGGGGCTCCTTTTTTATTGTGATGCTTTCGATCTTGATTATAACGGGTATTATATTTTTACTTATTTATGTACTTGGCACACAGGCTATGGACTGGGCGATGAATCTGCCATCCATATATCAAAAGCTTTTTGCACAGGTACAGAGCCTGGAATCGCATTTTTCCGGACATTATCTTGGAGATGTTTTGAACAAGGGAATACAACGAATTTTAAGTTCGGCCAATTCCTTTGTAGAAGCCATTGCCAGTAATGTTGGTTCCTATGGAGTCAGTCATGCAGGGACGATTGCAAAGGGGTTGACGAATAGTCTGATCGGAATGATTGTGATGCTCATTGCATCATATTTATTTATTCGGGACAGGGAGCAGATTATCGATGCTTATCGGAAGATTGTTCCAGAATTTATGAAGGATAAGATTACAATTTTTTATAAAAATACATTGGGTGTCATTGGAGATTATTGTATTGTCCAGCTGAAATTGATGGTTATCATTGCTGCAATTTTATGGATCGGTTTTATGATTTTAAAGATTCCATATGCATTTTTATTTGCATTTTTAGTATCGCTTCTGGATATGCTACCATTTCTTGGCACAGGTACGGCCTTGATTCCATGGGCACTCTACCTGGGAGCAACCGGCATGGGAAAGACTTGTGTTGGAATGCTCATTCTCTATGGCATTTGTCTGGTATTTAAACAAATTATGCAGCCGAAGATGCTCGGCGACCGCTTGCAGCTGAATTCGTTATTCACGCTGATCCTAATGTACGCCGGTTTAAAGTTAAAAGGAATCTCAGGATTTATTTTTGCATTAATATTTGGCATCTTTTTTACTAATTTGTATAAACGGGGAGCATTTGATGCAATCATCAATCGTTTTAAAAATCGATTTACCATGCTTCATGAGCTTGATAAAAAAAACAGATGAGGAGAATTATGAGTTACGCAGATACATTATTTATTCAAATGTGTAAAGATATTATTGAAAATGGATATAGTACCGAGGGTGAAAAAGTTCGTCCAAAATGGGAAGACGGCACCTTTGCGTATACAATTAAGCAGTTTGGCGTTATAAACCGCTATGATCTTAGCAAGGAATTTCCGGCATTAACATTGAGAAAGACCTATATCAAATCTGCCATAGATGAGATTCTATGGATATGGCAGAAAAAGTCGAATAATGTCCATGATTTGAGAAGTCATATCTGGGACGAGTGGGCGGATGAAAACGGATCGATTGGAAAAGCTTATGGATATCAGTTAGGAGTGAAACACCACTATAAAGAAGGCGAAATGGATCAGGTAGATCGTGTGTTATATGATTTAAAACACAATCCATATAGCCGGAGGATTATGACGAATATATATGTACATCAGGATCTGCATGAGATGAATTTATATCCATGCGCATATAGTATGACCTTTAATGTTACTAAAAAACCAGGACACGAAAAGTTAACACTGAATGCCATATTGAATCAGCGTTCACAGGATATTCTTACAGCGAATAACTGGAATGTTGTGCAGTATTCGGTCCTGTTAATGATGATTGCTCAGGTGTGTGATATGGAGGCGGGTGAATTCGTGCACGTAATTGCAGATGCACATATTTATGACAGACATATTCCGATCATTAAAGAACTGATCTCGCGTCCGACTTATCCTGCTCCAAAATTCTGGATAAATCCGGAAGTAAAAGATTTTTATGAATTCACGTTGGATGATTTTCGGATTGAAAATTATCAAACAGGACCGCAGGTAAGCAATATTCCAATTGCAATTTAACAGGAGGATCAGATGAGATTAATTGTAAATGCTGATAAAAATTGGGGGATAGGAAAGGGCAATGAATTGCTTGTACATATTCCCAGTGATATGAAGTTCTTCAGAGAGATGACAACGGGACATGTCGTCGTTATGGGAAGAAAGACTTTGGAAAGTTTTCCAAATAAGATGCCGTTACCAAAACGAACGAATATCGTATTAACCAAAAATAAAGACTATAATGCACATGGTGCAGTTGTAGTCGGTAATCAAGATGAGTTGTTGAGCGAATTAGAAGAATACAATACGGATGAAATTTTTATTATCGGCGGAGAGAGCATCTATAAGATGATGTTGCCATACTGCGATACGGCATACGTAACGAAGTTAGACTATGCTTATGATGCGGATACTTTTTTTCCGAATCTTGACAAGATGGAGGACTGGTATTTAGCAGAAGAAAGTGAAGAACAGACATTTTTTGATATTGAATATACATTTCGAGTGTATAAGAAAAGATAGTGATGAGGCTGCTGCACTAAATTTTGTGTAACAGCCTCATGTTGTATGTTGATTTATTGCAATTCGGCAATCCGGCTCACTGCAACATAAATTTCGCTGATTTTATACCAGGTAGGATAATCAACGACACCGGTTGCAGGAAGTCCGAATACGCTCTGAAATTGCCGCACAGCAGCCGCAGTATTATTACCATATCTTCCGTCGACTGCAACGACAGGAATGGACGGATATGCCTGGGCGATGCGGTTAAGCTGTGACTGCATTTGGCGAACTTTATCTCCGGATGAACCAATTGTGAGGTTACTTCCCGGCCAGGAAGCAGGAATACCGGAGACCTCTTCTGCGATATTGATATACATGTCATCTCCATAATAGTATCGCAGTATTTCAATTGGAGAGTACCCCTGATCGCCTAAATATTTTGATCCCCATTGTGTCATCCAGTTTGGACACGACACTCTCTTTCCGTCGCAATACTGAGTTAAAATTGGCTGAGAAATATTTGGACGTGACAGATAATTTGTAAATATTTCGTCAACAACTTCATTGATCGTATCAAATGTGTTTTTCCCTTTGATCCATTTATGGTCAAAAGCGGTCGAAGAGGTGATGGTAAAGTCATACCCCTTATTGCGATACCATTCTGTATAAACGCGATTTAAGGTGAAGGACATAATGGCGAGAACGTTTGCCTCAATGGTGGATCGAGGCCAGGTTGAGTAAATTTCACAGGATGCAACATTTTTAATATAGTCTTTATATTTCACATAATAGTTTGAGGCAGTTGTGTCAGTCACAGAGCCATCATGTACGATAATATATTCCGGAATTACAACACGGCTGAGAACGATTTCGCCGCTTTCATCCAGTGGTTTTATTTCTGATTCAGCGATTTTAGGAGGATAATTGCCGAATAGGGTGTGAGGGCCGATCGTTAAGACGTCGACTGGATTTTCCTGCGCCAGGAGCGGAGTGAGATTTACATTTTGAATGGAAGTTATGGTTGCCATCAGTTCAGCACCGGTAATTGTAAGTGTATTATAATCAGGGGCGGAAACTTTAATGGTATATTCAGAGTAAGGCTGATTTTCACTTGGTGCCATAGAATATTCTAAAGGAGGGGTAGCAAGATCTATGGTTTCTGATATTCCATTTTCATTTGTTGACAACTTTTCGATGACAGAATTGGGATCACCGGTATAAGAAATTTCAATATTTGCATTTTCAATAGGGAGAAATCCGATGCTTGAGGTGACGCGAACTTGTAACTGTCCGGTATCAACCATGTTTGTTTGTGTAATTTTCATGGTTTTCCTCACAAAAACTGTTTTAATTAGAATATGAGAAAAAAGGGAAATCGTGAGAGATGACAGTTATGAAAAGTATATAAATTATTTATAAATTTTGTCAAAATATGTGTAGATTATGCTATAGTTATAAAGAAGTATTTAGAATTTCAATGCGAATTTATATGTTCTGTTTTTCTTTGGAGGATGTTATGCGAAAGTATATTGTCATTGGACTGAGTGTCTTTCTATCAGCTGCTATCTGGGCGAACTCTGTGCTCGATAAAAGTGAAGTATCTTATAATGCGGATACAATTGTGATGAAAGTCGGGAATCAGGAGATTAATGTGTCAGAAGTGATGATCCATTTCATGTTGTGGCGCAATATGATTGAAGGTAAATGGGGAACCAGTATGTGGAATGCGAGAACGGGAACGGATAAAAATGGTCTGGCAATTACTTATGAGGATGATCTGAAAAGCGATATCGCGGAAGAGCTGGAAGTCGAGAAGGCACTAAGACAAGAAGCAGAAGAGAAGCATATAGCATTGACTAAAAAAGAAAAGAAATATTGCAGGAATCGGGCAGAAGAGACAATACGGGAATTTTCGAATGAAGAAGTGATTGAATATGGAATTACGGTAGATAAGCTGTCAGAACATTATGAGGATATTCAATTGGTATCGAAATTTTGCGCGGATTATATCGATGGGATCGAAGAAAAGTATAAGCAAAGCGATTACAATATGATGACGCTTCATTTGATATTGTTTTCAACGGCGAAGACGGATGCGAATGGCAATCAGATGGAGATGAATAAAGAAGAAAAGGAACGTGTTAAAAAGAAAGCAAATGAGGCATTAGACCAGATAAAAAACGGAAAGTCGCTTGATAAAGTTGCGAAAGAGTATCGATTAGATTATAATACAGAGCAGACATTTCAGACATCCGGAAAAGAAGCCGATATTGCTAAGTGGAATCAATTTAAGCACATGAAAGATGGGGAGGTCAGTGACGTTATTACAACTTCCCAGGGATATTTCATTGTTCAAATGGTTCACAGAGATGATCAGGAAAAGTGCCGGGAAGCATGGGAGCGGGCAATTCGTAAGGCGAAAGAAGAGGAGATTATTAAAATCTATCGCGAGAAATATAAAGACGACTATCGAACGAGAATAGAAGAGGAGATATGGGAGGCTCTCCCATTAGCATCAGGAGATGAATAAGAGGAATTATCAAAAAGAATTAGATCAGGTGATAAGGATGCAGGAAGATAAGGGCAAATGCCCAAAGCTGTTTTTGCACAGCTGTTGTGCTCCATGCAGCAGCTATGTATTGGAATATTTATCACAATATTTTGAGATTATTGTATTTTATTATAATCCGAATATATTTCCGGAATCGGAATATGCGAATCGGGTTCGCGAGATGAAACGGCTGATTCAGGAGAATGAGAAAAACTATCAAAATAAAGTAGCTTTTTTAGAGGGAAGTTATGATCCGAAGGTGTTTTATGCAATGGCAAAAGGAATGGAAGATTTGCCGGAACGAGGAGAGCGCTGTTATCATTGTTATGAACTGCGGATGAGAGAGGCGGCAAAGGTGGCTGTTCAGATGGGAGCAGACTATTTTACGACGACATTATCGATCAGTCCATATAAAAATGCAGATTGGATCAATGAGATTGGAGAGCGACTTGCAAAAGAATATGGAGTTTCCCATCTTCCATCAGATTTTAAAAAGAAAAATGGTTACAAACGTTCCATTGAGTTGTCAGAACAATTTGGATTATATCGGCAGGACTATTGTGGCTGCATTTACTCGAAGCTGGAACGAGAAAGACAAAAGAATGAAAGATAGAGGAGGAAAAATTGCAAAAATCCTCCTTTTTACTTTATTTTATTAAGTGTTTGATGAAATTTTAAAAAAGGCTTGTATTTTTATTTCAATTGTGTTAGAATTGTTGCAATTTGAAGAGAAAGAATCAAGAGAGCTCGTAAGGATTATAGCGTTATTTTATTGTTTTGCGGAACAGGGATAACGTATAGATTACTATTCCTTATTATTGGTGCCTCTTTTTTTTTGCCCAAATTTAGATATATAGTTTTTTCTGAAAGATATTTTCAGATCGAACTTATGAGAAAGGACAGGTGACACAATCAATGAAGGCGTTTTTGATTTTAGAAGACGGTCAGATTTTTGAAGGACAAAGTTTTGGTGCCGTAAAAGAAACGGTATGTGAAGTTGTATTTAATACTTCCATGACAGGATATTTAGAGGTGCTTACTGATCCATCCTATCAGGGACAGGGTATTGTTATGACGTATCCGCTGATTGGCAATTATGGAATTTGTTATGAAGATATGGAATCCGACAGAGTATGGCCATCTGCATTTATTGTTCGGGAAGTCTCCAGATTTTCCAGCAATTTTAGAAGAGAAGGAGATCTGGATGCGTTTTTAAAAGATCAGAATGTTCCGGGCATTTGTGGAATTGATACGCGTGCCCTTACGAAAATACTTCGTGAAAAGGGAACTATGAATGGAATGCTGACGACAGATGAGAATTTTGATATAGAAGAAGTAAAAACACAGATCAAGGCATATCGCGTGAAGGATGCAGTGAAAACGGTTACCTGTAAAGAAATGAGACATTATGAAGGCAGCGGTTATAAAGTGGCATTATTAGATCTCGGAACAAAGAAAAATATTGAGCAGTGTCTTGTAGATAGGGGATGTGATGTCACAGTTTATCCGGCATATACAACAGCTGAAACGATTCTTAATGCCAATCCGGATGGAATCATGTTATCGAATGGACCTGGGGATCCGAAAGAATGCGTTGAAGTAATCGAAGAGCTTAAAAAATTATATAATACCGATATTCCGATATTCGCTATTTGTCTTGGACACCAGCTTATGGCGCTTGCCAATGGAGCGGATACTGAAAAGATGAAATATGGACATCGTGGAGGAAATCATCCGGTAAAAGATGTAAAAACCGGAAAAGTATATATCTCTTCGCAGAACCATGGTTATGTGGTAAAAGAAGGCAGCATCGACCGGGATATTGCAGAAGTTGCATTTTTGAATGTAAATGATCAAACGGTAGAAGGGCTTCATTATTTAAATAAAAATATATTAACAGTTCAATTTCACCCAGAAGCGTGTCCTGGGCCGGTAGATTCTAACTTTTTATTTGATGAATTTATGAATATGATGGAGGTATCGAAATAATGCCAAAAAATAATAATATCAAAAAAGTATTAGTCATTGGTTCAGGTCCAATTGTCATCGGACAGGCAGCAGAGTTTGATTATGCGGGTACACAGGCCTGCCGTTCATTGAAAGAAGAAGGAATTGAAGTTGTACTTGTAAATTCGAATCCGGCAACGATCATGACGGATAAAAATATTGCTGACAAAGTATATATTGAACCGTTGACGGTTGAAGTGGTAGAAAAATTAATTTTAAAAGAAAAACCGGATAGCGTACTTCCGACTTTGGGAGGACAAAATGCATTAAATATTGCGATGGAACTTGAAGAACGCGGATTCTTAAAAGAACAGAGAGTCCGTCTGATCGGTACATCTGCAAAAACGATCAAAAAAGCAGAGGACCGACAGGAGTTCAAGGATACGATGGAGAAGATCGGAGAACCGATTGCTCCAAGTGAAGTGGTGAATAATGTGGAAGCCGGTTTGAAATTTGTAGAGAAGATCGGTTATCCTGTTGTTCTTCGCCCTGCATATACATTAGGAGGAAGCGGTGGCGGTATCGCTGCAAATGAAGAAGAATTTATTACAATTCTTGAGAATGGACTTCGTCTCAGCCGCGTAAATGAAGTTTTAGTAGAGAGATGCATTGCCGGATGGAAAGAAATCGAATATGAAGTGATGCGTGATGCGAACGGAACGTGCATTACTGTATGTAATATGGAAAATCTGGATCCGGTCGGCGTGCATACAGGCGATAGCATCGTTGTTGCCCCGTCTCAGACATTAGGAGATAAAGAATATCAGATGCTTCGTACTTCTGCGTTAAAAATTATTTCCGAATTAAATGTAGAGGGTGGATGCAACGTCCAGTACGCGTTAAATCCGGATTCCTTCGAATATTGTGTCATTGAGGTAAATCCGCGTGTCAGCCGTTCTTCTGCATTGGCATCAAAGGCAACTGGATATCCAATTGCAAAAGTAACGGCTAAGATTGCTCTGGGCTATCATCTGGATGAAATCTTAAATGCAGTAACGGGTAAAACATATGCAAGTTTTGAACCGATGTTAGACTACTGTGTTGTAAAAATTCCGCGATTGCCATTCGATAAATTTATTCAGGCGCAGAGAACATTGACGACTCAGATGAAAGCAACCGGAGAAGTGATGAGTATATGTACAAACTTTGAAGGTGCGCTGATGAAAGCACTGCGGTCATTGGAACAGAATGTGGACAGCTTAGACCACGGTCCTTATAAGACATTTACAGATGAAGATCTGAAAAAAGAACTCGAAAAAGTAGATGATTTGAGAATTTATGTGATTGCTGAATGCATACGAAGAGGTATGTCACTAGAAAAGATCAATGAAGTAACGAAGATTGATCTCTGGTTCCTTGATAAAATTGCAATCCTGGTTGAAATGGAACAAAAACTCCGCTCTGCAGACGAATTAAGTAAAGAGATGTTGTCGGAAGCAAAGCGTTTGGAATTTCCGGATGGTGTTATTGCAAGATTCCGAGGAACAACGGAAAGAGAAATCCACGCACTCAGAAAAGAATACGGCATAACTGCTTCCTATAAGATCGTAGATACTTGTGCGGCAGAATTTGCAGCGCAGACACCGTATTACTACTCCTGCTTTGATGGAGAGAATGAGGTGCAGGCGGATGAAAGCAAAAAGAAAGTTATGGTACTTGGCTCCGGACCGATTCGTATCGGACAGGGAATTGAATTCGATTATTGTTCTGTACACAGTGTGTGGGCTCTGAAAGATATGGGATATGAAACAATTATTGTGAATAATAATCCGGAAACTGTTTCGACAGACTTTGATATTGCTGATAAACTATATTTTGAACCATTGACTGCTGAAGATGTGGAAAGTATCGTTGATCTGGAACGGCCGGATGGTGCGGTTGTTCAGTTTGGCGGACAGACTGCAATTAAATTGACAGAAGCACTGAGAAAGATGGGCGTTCCAATCTTGGGAACAAGTGCTGAAAATGTCGATGCGGCAGAGGATCGGGAATTGTTTGATGAGATTTTAGAGGAGTGCTGTATTCCAAGGGCAAAAGGAACGACAGTATTTACTGTAGAAGAAGCACTTGAAGCTGCGCACGATTTAGGTTATCCTGTACTTGTAAGACCTTCTTATGTATTAGGAGGGCAGGGAATGCAGATTGCTGTATCTGATGAGGACATTGTCCAGTATTTGGGAATTATTAACCGTCAGCATCAGGAACATCCGATTTTGGTTGACAAATATCTGATGGGAAAAGAGATTGAAGTAGATGCTGTATGTGATGGAACAGATGTTCTGATTCCGGGAATTATGGAGCATATAGAAAGAGCGGGTATTCATTCCGGAGACAGTATTTCAGTATATCCTTCTTTGAATATCTCAAAGAAATTAAAACGTGTAATTGAGGATTATACAAGAAAATTGGCGAAGTCATTGCATGTTATTGGATTGATCAATATTCAGTTTATTATTTATCAGGATGAGGTCTATGTAATCGAAGTAAATCCTCGTTCCAGCCGTACAGTGCCATATATCAGCAAGGTTACGGGAATTCCGATTGTGGATCTGGCATCTCAGGTCATTGTAGGAGCGAAAATCCGTGATCTGGGCTATGAACCGGGATTACAAAAAGAATCTGAATATTTTGCGGTTAAGATGCCGGTATTTTCTTTTGAGAAGCTTCGTGGTGCAGAAATTAGCTTAGGACCGGAAATGAAATCTACCGGAGAATGCCTGGGTATTTCAAAAGATTATAATGAAGCCCTGTATAAAGCATTTTTGGGAAATGGTGTCGATCTTCCAAAACATAAGAAAATGATCATGACGGTAAAAGATTCTGACAAATTAGACGCAATCGAGGTTGGCAAGCGTTTTACTGCACTCGGTTATACAATTTATTCGACAAAAAATACATGCAGAGTTTTAAATGATCATGGAATACCTGCGAAATATATTAATAAGATAGAAGAAGAGTCTCCAAACTTATTAGATTTGATCTTAAGCCACGAGATCGATCTGATCATTGACACTCCTTCACAGGGGGTAGGAAAAAGCAAAGACGGTTTCCTGATCAGACGGAATGCCATCGAAACGGGTGTTACCTGTCTGACGTCTATTGATACTGCAAATGCACTTTTAACAAGTTTAGAAACTTCGCATAAAGAAAAATTAACATTAATCGATATTGCGACGATTTAAGAAGTAAGTTGACGCAGTCATGTATGGTTTTCATGGCTGCGTATGATCAGGAAAGGAGTTTGATTATGCCTCATTATACAAAGCAAGATATTATGCATCTTGTAGAGGAAAATAATGTTGAATTTATTCGGCTTCAGTTTACCGACGTATTTGGAACACTGAAAAATGTTGCGATTACTGCACGGCAATTAGAAAAAGCACTGGATAATAAATGCATGTTTGACGGATCTTCCGTCGATGGATTTGTACGAATTGACGAATCGGATATGTATTTATATCCGGATCTGGATACATTTAGTATTTTTACATGGAGATCTTCCCGCGGAAGGGTTGCCCGTCTGATCTGTGATGTTTATCGTCCGGATGGAATTCCTTTTGAAGGCGATCCGCGTGGCGTATTAAAGCGTGTGCTCCGCAAAGCGGTAAAAATGGGATATAATTTTTGTGTCGGCCCGGAATGTGAGTTTTTCTTGTTTCATACGGATGAAGAGGGAAGACCGACAACAGTTACTCATGAAAAAGCGGGATATTTTGATGTTGCTCCGCTGGATCTGGGGGAAAATGCCCGCCGGGATATCGTACTAACATTGGAAGAAATGGGATTTGAAATCGAAGCATCTCATCATGAAGTTGCACCTGCACAGCATGAAATTGATTTTAAATACACAAATGCATTAAAAACAGCGGATAATATTATGACATTTAAGCTGGTTGTAAAATCAATTGCAAAACGCCATGGATTATACGCAAGCTTTATGCCAAAACCAGTTTCGAATGTTGATGGTTCCGGCATGCATATTAATATGTCTTTGTGGAAAAATGGCAAAAATATATTTGCAGATTCTAAGGGACATTTGGGAATCAGCAAGGAGGGATATCATTTTCTTGCAGGAATTCTTCGTTATGCGCCGGAAATGACATTGATTACGAATCCATTGATTAATTCTTATAAACGTTTAGTTCCTGGCTATGAGGCTCCGATCGATGTTACCTGGTCGACGAGCAACCGCAGTCCGCTGATTCGGATTCCGGCAGCAAGAGGTGTCGGAACGAGATTAGAACTTCGTTCTCCGGATGCGGCTACGAATCCGTATCTTGCATTGGCAGTATGTCTTGCAGCCGGTCTGGCGGGAATCGAAGAGGAATTGGAGCCGGGTCCACATAACGTCGGAAATCTTTACGAGATGACGCATGAGGAAAAAGAAGCGATGGGAATTCGGTCTCTTCCAAGAGATATGCGTGAATCTATTCGGGCTTTTCGTAATTCGGCATTTATGAAAGAAGTACTTGGAGATCATATCTTTTATAAGTATATTAGCGCAAAAAAGGCAGAATTACGATCTTATCAGAGTCAAGTAACTGATTGGGAAATTAATGAATATTTGTATAAAATTTAATAGCTTTCAGAAGAAGGACTGGAGGTGGGGAGATGATCAATATTATCGTACTGTTTCCAAAACCGAGTGATGCAAAAAATATTCGGAATATTTTGGTACGGAGCGGTATTGATGTCACGGCAGTCTGTACTGCCGGAAGTCAGGTGATCAGTCGCTTTAATGATTTAGAGGATGGATTGATCATCTGCGGATACAAGTATTCGGATCGAATGATGTACGATGAACTTCGTGAATATATGCCAAAGGAATTTGAGATGCTGTTGATTGCATCGAGGGCTTATCTGGAGGAGGTTCCATATCTGGATCATCTTACATGTATGTCAATGCCGATAAAGGTGTATGAATTGGCAGAGCAAGTCCACAATATTCTTTCTCAAATTTCGGAACAGAAGAAAAAACGGAAGAGAAAATTGAGAGAGCGTTCGCCGGAAGAAAAAGCACTGATTCAGTCAGCAAAAAGTTTGTTGATACAGAACAATTGTTTAACAGAAGCGGATGCCCACAGTTATTTGCAAAAACGGAGTATGGACAGTGGTATGACTTTAGTGGAAACTGCCCAGAGGATAATAGAAAGTTATACATAAATGGAGAAAACCCGCAGGAATCTGCGGGTTTTCTATCTTTTCTATGAATTTCTTATACATTGAAACGGAATAATACAACATCTCCGTCTTTCATAATATATTCTTTTCCTTCCTGACGTACCAGACCTTTTTCTTTTGCGGCAACCATGCTTCCACATTCCATCAGATCGTCATATGCTACTACTTCTGCTTTAATAAAGCCGCGCTCAAAGTCGCTGTGGATCTTACCGGCTGCCTGAGGAGCTTTTGTACCTTTTGTAATGGTCCATGCGCGGACCTCCGGTTCACCGGCGGTCAGATAGCTGATCAGACCGAGCAGAGAATAACTTGCACGAATCAGCTTTTCAAGTCCGGATTCTTCTAATCCAAGATCTTCGAGGAATTCTTTTTTCTCTTCATCATCTAATTCGGAGATTTCCTGTTCGATCTGAGCGCAGACGCAGAACACTTCTGCATCCATCTCTTTTGCGTATTCGCGAACCTCTGCCACAAATGGATTGGATGCACCGTCATCTTCTAAATTGTCCTCATCAACGTTTGCAGCAAAGATAACCGGTTTAGTCGTCAGCAGGTCACAGGAGTCTAATACTTCCTGTAAATCTTCATCGTCAACTTCGAATGTCTTTGCAAGTTTGCCGTCTTCAAGATGTTCTTTTACTTTCGTCAGAAATGCAACTTCCTGAGCGAGTGCTTTGTCATTTTTCGCACCGCGGGAGGATTTTGCAATTCGTCTTTCAAGCAGTTCAATATCCGAGAAAATCAATTCGAAATTGATCGTTTCAATATCGCGGAGCGGATTGATGGAACCGTCTACATGGACGATGTTCTCATTCTCAAAACAGCGTACGACATGAACGATCGCATCAACTTCGCGGATATTCGATAAGAACTGATTTCCGAGACCCTCTCCTTTGGAGGCTCCTTTTACCAACCCTGCAATATCAACAAATTCAATGACTGCAGGAACGATTTTTTTCGAGTGATACATCTCGTCCAATTTGTTTAAACGTTCATCGGGAACGGCAACGATTCCGACATTCGGGTCGATCGTACAGAATGGATAGTTTGCCGATTCTGCACCTGCTTTTGTCAGAGAGTTGAATAATGTACTTTTACCGACGTTCGGTAAACCTACTATGCCTAATTTCATGGTAGTCATCCTTCTTTCGTTATTTCTATATTTCCTGGTTTTTTCATATTAAAATGACAAAATGCCATACTGATTCTAAGTGTATCATATTGAGGTCGGAATTGACAAGAGGGAACAGAATCGATAAACTATTACTCAGAAGATTTTAGAAGAAATGAAAAGGGTGATGAAATATGGATATTCGTTTTCCGAATTTAAATTTGGTATTTCCGCACGTAGGAACTGGAATTATCGTGTTTGGATTTGAGATTAAATTTTATGGAATGATTATAGCGTTCGGATTTTTAGCCGGGCTTATGATTGCGCAGCATGAAGCAAAGAGAACCGGTCAGGATCCCGAAATCTATCTCGATTATTTGCTGACGATGACGATTCCTTCGATTATCGGAGCAAGGGCATATTATGTGTTGTTTTCATGGGATTATTATAAGAACCATCTGGATGAGATCGTTTTAACGAGAAACGGCGGAATGGCAATCTATGGAGGGGTTTTAGCGGCGATCTTCGTGTTGTTTTTGTTTTGTAAAGTCCGAAAATACTCCCCGCGTTTGATGGCGGATACTGCTGTTATGGGATTGCTTGCAGGACAGATTCTCGGACGATGGGGGAATTTTTTCAACCGCGAAGCATTTGGCGGATATACAGATGGATTATTCGCGATGCAGATACCGGTGCAATACTTTTTTGGAGACCGTATTTCCGATCTTGCAGCTTCGGACGTACTTGATCATCTCGTCACAGTCGGAAATCAGTCTTATATCCAGGTACATCCAACATTTTTATATGAAGGACTTTGGAATCTCGGCGTGCTGTTATTTTTATTGTGGTTCCGAAAGAGGAAGAAGTGGGATGGTCAGATGATGGCGGTTTATTTTATCGGATATGGAATAGGCAGATTTTGGATTGAAGGATTGCGGACGGATTCACTGTATTTTATGGGAACTGGAATCCGAGCTTCTCAGCTTCTTGCGCTGATTTTAGTTCTGATTGGTGTTTTTCTGATGATAAAAAATCATAAAAAAAAGAAAATATGAGTCGAAAAAGGACAAAGAAACAAGGGATTTGGTGAAAAGGAATGATCAAATCTCTTTTTTTGTGGATAACTTTTTAAAAAATCTGATCGGAAGGAAGTTTCTCCTTGCAATTTTACACATCATCCACTACAATAAAAGAGTAACTCGGTGGGGAATAGTGGTGGATAAATGCATAAAAGTGGAGATTAAATGTGGACAACCCTATTTCTACGGAAGCAGGTGATGTTATGTTCATGAGTGAATATCGACATACGGCAGATACAAAGGGCAGGTTGATAATCCCGGCAAAGTTTCGAGAAGAGATTGGAGAGCAATTTTATCTGACAAGGGGATTGGATGGTTGTCTTTTTCTATTTCCTGAAAAAGAGTGGGAAGAATTTGAAGGCAAACTCCGACAACTGCCAGTTACATTTAATAAAGACGCCCGTCAGTTTGTACGTTTTTTTACAACTGGAGCGACAAACGGACAGTTTGATAAGCAGGGTAGAATTCTGATTCCGCAGACATTGAGAGAATTTGCGGATATACAAAAAGAAGTCGTTGTGGCAGGAAGTTTGAACAAACTGGAAATCTGGAGCAAGGAGCGATGGGATGCGGCGAACTCCTTTGATAATATGGACAATATTGCGTCCAATCTTCAGGAACTGGGATTTAATTTTTAAGCGTGTCCCGAATATTTTGAAGGCAGTCAGTGATGACGGACAGGAAAGATCTTATGGAATTTAAACATCAGTCAGTACTACTCGACGAGACAATTGAATATCTGAATATAAAACCGGATGGTATTTATGTGGATGGAACGCTTGGAGGCGGTGGACATGCCTATGAAGTTTGCAGGCGATTGGGAAGTTGCGGTCATTTTATTGGGATTGATCAGGATGCAGCAGCTATTGAAGCGGCTGGGAGACGGCTGGAACCTTTTAAAGACAGGATTGATATTGTAAGAAGTAATTATGCGGATATAAAAAAGGTATTGAGTGATCTTGGTATTGAAAAAGTCGATGGAATCGTTCTTGATCTTGGAGTATCTTCTTATCAGCTGGATAATGCGGCAAGAGGCTTTACTTACCGGGAGGATGTACCGCTCGATATGCGTATGGATCAGCGGCAGAGTAAGACGGCAAGAGATATTGTTAATGATTATTCTGAGATGGAACTGTTTCATATGATCCGGGATTATGGAGAAGATAAGTTCGCAAAAAATATTGCGAAACACATTATCATGGAACGAAAAAAACAGCCGATCGAGACAACCGGACAGTTGATTCAGATTATCGATCATGCAATTCCGGCGAAAGTCCGTGCAAAGTCCGGACATCCTGCGAAGAAGACATTTCAGGCGATTCGGATTGAACTCAACCATGAATTAGAAGTACTCAATGATACGCTTGATACGATGATCGATCTGTTAAATGAGAATGGAAGAATCTGCATTATTACTTTCCATTCGCTCGAAGACCGGATCGTTAAGACCATTTATAAGAGAAATGAAAATCCATGTATATGCCCTCCATCCTTTCCGGTATGTACATGCGGAAGAAAATCAAAAGGAAAAGTTATTACGAGAAAACCTGTTGTACCGACGACAGAGGAGATAGAAAATAATAAAAGGGCCAAAAGTTCAAAACTTCGCGTATTTGAACGGCACGTTTAAGGGGTGAGAAGAGATGACAACAGAAGAAAGATATCATTTAATTTATGGCAATACCGCACGAGCTGCAGAACCTGCTCCTGCTCCAAAGCCGGAAAAACCAAAAGAGAAAAAAAGAAAAAAGAGAAATGCACCTTCTCAAAATTCTTTTGAGATTGAATGGAAGAATAAGAAAATATATCTTGCGATTGTTTTAATTGCATTTATGTGTATTTCGTATGTGCATCTTACATCGGGCAATATCCAGATGCGAAAGGAGATTGCCGGATTAAAGACGGAATTAAATTCAGCGCAGATTGAAAATAATGATTTAGAAGCTGAGATTTATTCTGAGGTTGATGATAGTGAAATGAAAAAGAAAGCAACAGAAAAGCTCGGAATGGTAAAACCATCGGAGAGTCATATTATAAAATATAGTAATGAAAATAAGGACTATGTAAGACAATATGAAGCCATTCCTGAATAGAACAGGTGATGATCATGAGAAAAAAAAGACGCAGAATTAAGCCGTATCGAAGGATAACCGGAGTTATGGGGGCACGTCTGATCTTTGTAATGGCTTTTTTATTAATCGTGCTATTTGTAATCATGGGAAGATTGATCTATCTGGGCATATTTAAACAGGAAAGTTATAAGAAAACGGTATTGGCCCAGCAGCAATATATGAATACGGAGATCAGCTATAAGCGCGGGGATATTCTGGATGCAAAAGGAAATGTACTTGCTACATCCAGAAAATTATATAAAGTAGTCTTAGAACCAAAAAATATTATTGGAAAGCGCACGAAGAAAAATGGCGCCGAAGTTAAGACAGAAAATGAAAAATTAATAACAAAGGCATTGATCAAATATTTAGGTGTTTCATCAGCTGATGTGAGCAAAGCCCTGAGTAATTCCGATTCCTACTATTATGATACGCTTTGTGAGAGGAAAACCGAAGAAGAGATTCAAGGATTAAAAGCGTATCTGAAGAGTGAGGAAGGCGAGGATTTAAATGGAATCTGGCTGGATGAATCTTATGAACGCATCTATCCGAATCATACACTTGCATGCCATGCGATCGGTTTTGTATCCGATGGCGATATTGGCGTAGGTGGAATGGAGCAATACTATAACTCTACTTTAAAAGGCACGAATGGAAGACGATATACATATCTCAATGAAGAACTGGAGTATGATACATCCATCGATGAAGCGGTGAATGGAAAAACTCTCGTCTCTACGATTGATATGACGATTCAAAAATATGCAGAAAAATATCTGAATAAATTCCAAAAAAAATATGGAAGTAAAAATACTTCTGTATTAGTCATGAATCCTAATAATGGGGAAGTGCTCGCGATGGCAAATTCCAAGACGTATGATCCGGCAAATCCGATGAGTGAGGATAATTTGGAAAAATATTTTAAAAAATCCAAATTAAAAAAGATGGATAACAAAGAAAAGACAAACGCTTACAGTTCGATCTGGAACAATTATATTGTAAGTTCTACATATGAGCCTGGTTCCACTTTTAAGCCATTTAATGTTGCGATGGCGCTGGAAACCGGAGTTTTAACAGGCGATGAGATGTTTACCTGCAATGGTTACCAAACAATTTCAGGGACAACGATCCGTTGTTCACATGTGCACGGAGTGATCCCATTGTCTACTACCATTGCAAAGTCCTGTAATGATGCGATGATGCAGATTGCCGCAAAAGTTGGAAGTAAAAATTTTACCAAATATCAAAAAGAATTTGGGTTCGGTTCTAAAACGGGAATTGATCTTCCGGGAGAAGCGGGTGCATCCAGCGTTTTACATAACGAAGATATGGCGGATGTCGATCTTGCTACAAGTTCCTTCGGACAGAGTTTTCAATGTACGATGATACAGCTGGGTTCCGCATTTTGTTCCTTGATCAATGGCGGGAATTATTATCAGCCGCATGTCGTAAAACAGATTTTAGACAGCAACGGTAATGTTGAAAAAAATATCGGAAAAACGCTTGTGAAAAAGACGGTGAGTGAAGAAACGTGTGAAAAATTAAAAACTTATATGCGTGAGACGGTAGAATCCGGAACTGCACGTGTTGCACAGATTGATGAATATGATCTTGCCGGTAAAACAGGTACTGCGGAGAAATATCCTCGTGGAACCAATAAACGTTTGGTGTCATTTATCGGATTTGCACCATATGATAATCCACAGTTAATGGTATATGTAACGATTGATGAAATTAAAAAGGGCAGTCAGTCGAATACGCGTCTGGCAGTTGAAATGACGAGAGATATTTTAGAAAATTCATTAGATTATATGAACGTGGAACAAAATATCAAACAAGAAACAGATTAACAACAAGAAATAATCATAACCCTATCTTAGAAATAATAAATTATAATAAAACTAAGATAGGGTATTTTTATATGAGGACCATTCAAAAAAAGAGGTTGCTGGGACTTTTTATAATGATCATGATTCTGGTTTTTGTTGTTACCGGAAGATTAGCCTGGGTTATGATTTTCCAGTCGGATAAATATTCGGGTCTGGCAAAGGACCTGCATCAGAGGGAAAGAGAGATCAAAGCTCCGAGAGGAATCATATATGATCGAAATGGGGTTGTTCTGGCGGGGAATAAAGCGGTCTGTTCGATATCCGTAATCCACAGTCAGATTACAGAACCAGAAAAAGTAATCACCAGTCTGTCGGATAGATTGTCCATTGATGAATCTGAGATAAGAAGGAAAGTGGAAAAAGTTTCCGCACGGGAAAAGATAAAAAGCAATGTGCCAAAAGAAACGGCAAATGAAATACGAAATCTGAATTTAGAGGGAGTAATGATCGATGAAGATTACAAAAGATATTATCCCTATGAAGAACTGGCGTCTACGGTTCTTGGATTTACAGGCTCTGATAACCAGGGAATCATTGGTCTGGAAGTCACCTATGAAAGCATCTTAAAAGGGGAAAATGGCTTTATTTTAACGATGACAGACGGTAAGGGCAGGGAAATACCAAATGCAGAAGAGGAGAGAAAGGAACCGGTAGCCGGAAAAGACCTTTATCTGACGATGGATATTCAGATTCAGAAATATGCACAGCAGATTTGTGAAAAAGTAAAAGAAGCGAAAAAAGCAAATCGCGTCTCTCTTGTTATTATGAATCCGCAAAACGGGGAACTATATGCGATGGTAAATGTTCCGGAATTTGACTTAAATGAACCTTATACGCTGAATATAAAGAATTCTTCGAATCTTTCTGCAGAGGAAAAACAGGATCAATTAAATAAAATGTGGAGAAACTGGTGTGTAAGTGATACATATGAACCGGGTTCAACGTTTAAGATCGTAACGGCAACTGCGGGACTGGAATCTGGTGCTGTATCAGTGAATGATACATTTTCCTGTCCGGGCTTTCGAATCGTGGAAGATCGTCGAATCCGATGTCATAAAGCTGGAGGACATGGGAGCGAGACATTTAAAGAGGGGGTTATGAACTCCTGTAACCCGGTTTTTATGGATGTTGCTGCCAGAGTCGGAAAAAAGAAGATGTATGAATATTATAAAAAACTTGGCCTGTTCGAAAAGACAGGTGTTGATGTTCCGGGTGAGGCGAATTCCATTATGCATCAGTTGAAAAATATTGGTTCGGTCGAGCTGGCAACGATGTCTTTCGGGCAGTCTATTCAAATTACACCGTTACAGCTTATGAGAGCTGCCAGTGCAGTTGTGAATGGAGGAAATCTCGTTACTCCTCATTTTGCGATGAAAACAAAAGGAGAAGCGTTGAAATTTGAAATAAAAAAGAATGCGATCTCAAAAGAAACATCGGATCTGATGAAAGAGATTTTAGAGGCAGTTGTCTCAGAAGGATCGGGGAGCAAGGCAAAGATCGAAGGTTATCATATAGGAGGGAAAACTGCTACAAGTGAAAAACTTCCGAGAGGAACAGGAAAATATATTGCCTCATTTCTTGGATTTGCCAGTGCGGAAAATCCAACAGTTATGGCATTGCTGTTAATTGATGAACCGGAAGGTACTTACTATGGAGGGCAGATTGCAGCTCCTGCGGTAAAAGAGCTGTTTCAAAATATTTTACCGTATTTGGGATTAAAAGAGGACTTTGACTCTTGATTCTATGAGCAAAAAACTATATAATCATATAGTTAAGGGTAATATAATATTGTACATATCAATATGAATTGTGCATTTGTAAAAAACAAAAGAGGTGAAAAAATGATTAAAAATGATATCGTAATACCGGTTTTGGTAGCGTTTTTTGTGTGTTTAGTTTTAAGTCCAACCGTGATCAAGTATTTGCAGAAGTTAAAATTTGGTCAGTTTATCAGAGATGAGGGTCCGGAATCTCATTTAAAGAAATCTGGAACTCCAACAATGGGAGGACTGATCATCCTGTTTGGAATTATTGTCGGTTCGATTGCATATTTAAAAGATTATCCGAATATTATTCCAATATTGTTTGTAACGGTTGGTTTCGGTTTGATCGGATTCATTGATGACTATATCAAAGTTGTCATGAAAAGGAATCTCGGCCTGCGTGCATGGCAGAAGATGCTTGGACAGATCGTTGTGACGGGGATCTTTGCATTTTATATTTTGAATTTTGCTGGAATGGATACGACGATGCTAATTCCATTTTCCGGAGGAAAGTATTTAGAAATGAGCATATTATATGTGCCGGCATTGTTCATTATCGTACTTGGAACGGTAAATGGAGCAAATTTTACAGATGGATTAGATGGTTTGGCATCCAGTGTAACGGTCTTGATTGCGACCTTTTTCGGAGTTGTTGCAATTGCAACGAATGCAGGGATTGAACCTGTGATCGGAGCAGCAGTTGGAGCGTTACTGGGATTTCTTGTATTTAATGTTTATCCTGCAAGGGTATTTATGGGCGATACAGGTTCTCTGGCACTTGGGGGATTTGTTGCATCTACGGCCATTGTCCTGCAGATGCCGTTATTTATTCCGATCGTTGCATTTATTTACTTGTTAGAAGTAGTATCCGTTATGATTCAGGTTGTTTCATTCAAAACGACCGGAAAGCGTGTGTTTAAAATGGCTCCAATCCATCATCATTTTGAATTATCCGGCTGGCCGGAGACAAAAGTTGTAGCAATTTTTGCAATTGCAACAACGGTATTGTGTATGATTGGATTTATTGCAATTTAAAGGAGAAGAAAGATGGAATTAAAAGGCAAAAGAGTGATGGTTGCCGGAACCGGCATCAGTGGAATCGGTGCTGCCAGACTATTAATGGAATCTGGAATTACGACGGTATTATATGATGGCAATGACAAACTAGAGAAAAAAGAGATTATAGACAGAGTGGGAAGACCCGTTGAGGTAATATTAGGAGAATTAACAGATGAGGCTGTGAAAGGTTTTGATATGATGGTACTCAGCCCGGGAATTTCTGTCAATGCTCCATTTGTGCAAAAGTTCACAAAAGAGGGAATTCCTGTCTGGAGTGAAATCGAGCTGGCGTATTATTTTTCAAGAGGAGAGATCGCAGCGATTACAGGAACAAATGGGAAGACGACAACGACAGCATTAGTTGGAGAGATTGCGCGTTGTGCATGCGATTCGGTATTTGTTGTCGGCAATATCGGTATTCCTTATACGAATGTTGCCTTAGATACAAAGGAAGACAGCATGATCGTTGCGGAGATAAGCAGTTTTCAGCTGGAAACGATTCATGACTTTTGTCCAAAGGTCAGCGCAATATTGAATATTACGCCGGATCATCTGGATCGTCATGGAACAGTAGAGTGTTATGCGGATACAAAATTGAAAATCGCCATGAATCAGACAAAAGATCATTTTTGTGTCTTAAATTATGATGATGCGACAACAAGAGCAATGGCAGATAAGATTGAGGCTGTACCTGTCTTTTTCAGCCGTTTAGAAACATTAGATCAAGGTGTCTATCTTGATGGAGATCAGTTCGTAGTAGCCTGGGGCGGAGAAAAACAGGTAATCTGTACGATGGATGATATTCATCTTCTCGGCGGGCATAACCATGAAAATATTTTGGCAGCAATTGGCTTGACTTACTTTATGGGAATCAAATCGGAAGCGATTTTAGAAGGTATTCGTAAATTCAAAGGTGTTGCACATCGAATTGAATATGTTGCTGAGATTAATGGCGTTGCATATTATAATGATTCCAAAGGTACAAATCCGGATGCGGCGATCAAGGGAATTCAGGCGATGAACCGACCGACTTATTTGATTGGTGGAGGATATGATAAGAAATCCGCTTATGATGAGTGGATCGATGCCTTTGACGGTAAAGTCAAAGAACTGATTTTATTAGGTCAGACAGCGGAGAAGATTGCAAAAACTGCAAAAGAACATGGATTTGATCAGATCGTTATGGTGGAATCTCTTGAAGAAGCAGTACAGTATGCAGCGGAGCATGCAAAAGAAGGAGATGCTGTTTTATTGTCTCCAGCATGTGCAAGCTGGGGAATGTTTAAAAACTATGAAGTTCGTGGAGATCAATTTAAAGAGTTTGTTCATAAGCTTGCATAGAGAAGAAGATGCCCGAAAGAAATGCCTTATGGTAAAAGAGGTGAGGTAATTTGGCAAAAAAACGACAAAAAAGTTATTTTGATTATCCGATGTTATTTATTGTATTCATTTTAGTCGGATTCGGACTTGTAATGATCTACAGCACCAGCGCTTATACAAGTACCGTCAAATTTGGTAATACCACTCATTGGCTGCTTCGGCAGGCAATGATCGCGGCGGGAAGTCTCGTTATGATGTTTTTCATTATGATGTTTGATTACCGAATGTTGAAGAAAAAGGTGGTTGCGATTGGCTGCTATGCAGCTTCAGCAGGAAGTCTGATCCTTGTGCTGGCACTTGGTGCCGTTACGAAAGGATCAAAACGCTGGATTTCGATTGCCGGGATACAGTTGCAGCCGTCTGAATTTGCAAAGGTGTTTCTGATCATTTTTCTTGCATATTATCTGTCGGTCAATTCTCACAAGATACGGACATTTCGAGATGCGATAGAATGGGTCCTAAAATGTGCTCCGATCATCGGCCTTGTTATTGTTGAAAACTTAAGTACTGCAATCGTGCTTAGTGCGATTACCGGTATTCTGGTATTTGTTATCAGTCCGTGTACGAAGCAGCTGATCGCGTTTGCACTTTCAATCGTTGCAGCAGGTGCAGCATACATTAATTTTGGACCCGGATATCGAATGGAACGAATTGAGATCTGGCTCCATCCGGAGAATCACGAAAAAGGCCTTCAGACGATGCAGGCGTTGTATGCGATCGGTTCCGGAGGCATTTTTGGAAAAGGCTTGGGACAGAGTATGCAGAAGATGGGGTTTATTCCGGAATCTCATAACGACATGATTTTTTCCATTGTCTGTGAGGAATTGGGATTATTTGGCGCAATTGCAGTCATCGCTGCATTCGTGCTGCTGATCTGGAGAATCCTTATTATTGCCATGAATGCCCCGGATTTATTCGGATCGTTGATTGCCATCGGTGTTGCAGTCCATGTTGGCGTTCAGATGATCATTAATATCGGTGTAGTAACAAATCTGTTGCCGCCAACCGGAATTCCGCTTCCATTTATTAGCTATGGAGGCTCATCTTTAATGGCACTTCTAATGGAAATGGGATTGGTACTTTCTATATCCAGACAGATTAAAGTATAGATAGCAGGGTGAAAGATGATGAAGAGTACAGAGAACAAGAAAGAGGATAATATTATCCAATTTAAGACAAAAAGAAAAGAAAAAGATGATTCAGAGAAGAAAAGTCTGTCGATTAAAAAAGTGATATTAGGAATCTTTCTTTTCTTCCTTTTTTGTATCGCATTGATTATAGTTGTCTGTCCGATCAAGAATATAAATGTAGAAGGAACGAAATATTACACGGAGGCGGAGATAAAATCTGCTGTCAAATCGGATTTCTATATTCCCAATACGGTCTTTTTAAAACTTCGCAATAAACTGCTTCCGATTAAAACGATGCCGTTTGTAGACAGAATTGATGTCCGCATTGTGGATATAGATACGGTGACGATTCGTGTGTATGAAAATCTCCGGGCGGGATGCATTTCTTATGCCGGCAAATATGTTTATTTTGATAAGGACGGGTATGCGTTGGAAGTTATGGATAAGCGGTTAGATGATGTTCCGCTGGTTACAGGTTTATCTTATGATAATATTACGATTTATGAGAAACTACCGGTAAAGAAGAAAAAGTATTTTAGTAAAATAATTAAAATAACGACATTAATTACAAAAAATGAATTGACGATTGATGAGATTCAATTTAAAGAGGATGGAGATATTCTGCTAAAGAAAGATAAACTACAGGTAAATCTTGGCACCGGCAATGATCTGGATGCAAAATTGAGTGTATTGTCCGGAGTATTTCATAGTTTGAAAGGAAAAAGTGGAACCATTTATATGGATCAGTATACAAAAAATAGTAAAATTATAACATTTCGTTCAAAAAAATAGTTGTGGATTCGACCGAAATATTATAATATAATAGATAGGTATATCGAAATAATGGGTAGGTCCAGACTAGGAGGAAATATTGTGGTTGAAATTATGCCAAATGAAGATAGAACACAAGCAAAAATTTTAGTAATCGGTGTTGGCGGTGCAGGCAATAACGCTGTTAACCGCATGATTGATGAAAATATCCAAGGCGTTGAATTAGTAGGAATTAATACAGATAAGCAGGCTTTGAGTTCATGTAAGGCTGCTACAAAAGTTCAGATTGGTGAAAAGCTGACAAAAGGACTCGGTGCAGGCGCAAAACCGGAGATCGGCCAGCAGGCAATCGAAGAAAATCGTGAAGAGATTACGGAACTGGTAAAAGATGCTGATATGGTATTCGTTACTTGTGGTATGGGAGGCGGTACCGGTACCGGTGCGGCTCCAGTTGTCGCAGAAATTACAAAAAGCATGGGTATTCTTACCGTAGGCGTTGTGACAAAGCCTTTTATGTTTGAAGGCAGACCTCGTATGAACAATGCGACGACAGGAATCGAACGCTTAAAGGAGAATGTTGATACATTGATCATTATTCCTAATGATAAACTTCTTCAGATCTGTGACAAGAAAACATCCATTCCGGCTGCATTGAAGAAAGCGGATGAAGTACTTCAGCAGGGTGTTCAGGGTATCACAGACCTGATCTATAAACCGGGTTTGATCAATCTGGATTTTGCGGATGTTCAGACAGTAATGAGAGACAAGGGTATCGCGCACATTGGTATCGGTGTTGCAGATTTGGATGGAGATGACAGAGCGATCCAGGCAGTGAAATCTGCTATGGAAAGTCCGTTGTTGGAGACAACCGTAAGTGGTGCAACGGATATTATTGTTAACTTCTCCGGTGATGTTGGTATTCAGGAAGTATACGATGCAATTTCTTATCTGACAGAAGTTGCTGGTGATGGTGCGAATATTATCTTTGGTAATGTAGAGAGTGATATTCCTGATGAACAGATCAGTATTACGATCATTGCAACAGGAATCCGTGGCAAAGAAAATCCGGCACCTCCAAAACAGCAGCCTGTTCAGGAGACTGCTCCGGAGCCATCATACAGCGGACAACCTGTTGGTGGACGTGAGACAACAACTCAGCAGCAGGCCCCTCAGCAAGAGCCAAAGCGTTTTCAGAATGCAACTTATGATGACGAGATGATCGTAATTCCTGACTTTTTAAAGAATCGTAGGAGATAGAATCGAAGAATCGTCGATTATAATGAATAATTAAGAATATGTACATTTTTTTCACACATGTTGTGACAAAGAATGTACATATTTTTTTTTATAATGAAAGCGAAATAATGAATGAGGAAAAAAGATGGATCAGTCAATTTATATTTATGGAGATCTCTTTTTTATCTTTCAAGTACTGTGGAATGGATATTTAATATTTATTTCAGCGAATATTGTAAATTATCATTTATCAAAATGGAAAATTTGCGCTTTTGTACTGGTATTGAGTATGGATGCCTTCATTCTCTTTCGCTGGATTCACATGCGGGCAGTTCTTTTTATGATTGAATGGCTAATGATTTATATCATTAGCCGCAGCAAAAAATTATGCCTTGCGCTATTTATGATATCAGTAATGGCGAATGGATTCTGGATGCTCGAACCGGGAATTGGATCTGCCATCGCTATTGTTGGGATTACGGCAATCATGCTTTATATAAAGTATATCCCAAAATCAAATATCTATACAGTATATTGCCTGAATAGAGGAAAAAGGGTGAAAATAAAAGCTTTATATGACACGGGTAACAGCTTATGCCTTTCTGAAGGAGAGATGGTATCCCTGGTTTTTTATGAAGCGATAAAGCCGATTTTTGACTGGAATAGCGTAGAAAATCCACGGATCGTATCTTTTTCATCTGTAGGAAACAAAGAAGGATTGCTGCTAGCGGCATCAATTGATTCATTTATTATTTTAGAAAAAAATATAGAAATTAAAAATCCTTATATTGGAATTGTCGAGCAAAATTTGTCGGGCAGCAATGACTATCAGATGATTCTTCACAAGGATATTTTTAATGGGAGGAAATGATAATATGATGCTGAAATTTAAAATGAAGCAGGGAAAAAAAGGAGAAATTCATTATATTGGGGGATCAGAAATATTACCTACTCCGCTCGATGCGATTCAGGAAGAAGAAATAATACATAATCTGAGCAGCGACGATGATGGAAGCGCAAAGGCAATTTTAATCGAGCGAAATCTGCGTTTGGTCGTATATATCGCAAAAAAATTTGATAATACGGGAATTGGTGTTGAAGATCTGATTTCTATCGGCACGATTGGACTGATCAAGGCAATTAATACTTTCAATCCGGAACGCAAGATCAAACTTGCTACCTATGCATCCCGTTGCATTGAGAATGAAATTTTGATGTACTTAAGGAGAAATAATAAAGTGCGCATGGAAGTATCAATTGATGAACCGCTAAATGTAGACTGGGACGGGAATGAGCTTTTGCTTTCGGATATTTTAGGAACAGATGAAGATATCATTTATCGTAACCTGGAAAACGAAGTGGATCGGACATTGCTGCAAAAGGCCATGGAAATTTTAACAGAACGAGAAAAGACGATTATTGAATTGAGATTCGGAATCAATCAAAAAGAAGGAAGGGAAATGACCCAAAAAGAAGTTGCGGATCTGTTAGGCATTTCCCAGTCTTATATATCAAGATTAGAAAAGAAGATCATAAGACGCTTAAGAAACGAGATGTTGAAACTGTGTTAGTACATATTTGGATATTCATACCCAAAATTTTCAAACACGCTCTAAGTTAGATAATGTTTCATCGACCTTAATGCATTTTTTTCTAAACGGCTGACCTGAGCCTGACTGATGCTGATTTCTTCAGCCACTTCAGTTTGGGTCTTGCCGCGAAAAAAACGCAGGTCAATGATTCTTTTTTCCCGTTCGGAAAGATGTTTCATCGCTTCTCTTAAAGAAATATTCTCTACCCATGATTCTTCTGTGTTCTTTTTATCGCCAACCTGATCCATTAGATACAACGTGTCTCCTCCTTCTTGATAAAGGGGTTCGTAAAGCGATACCGGACTGGCAATTGCGTCCAGTGCAAATAATACCTGTTCTTTTTCTATATCGATTTCCTTAGCAATTTCATCAATCGTCGGTTCTTTATTCGTTGTTTTTAACAAATGTTCCTTTGCGGAAATCGCTTTATAGGCAATATCCCGTAAAGAACGACTGACACGGATGGAATTGTTATCCCTTAAATATCTCCGGACTTCACCGACGATCATTGGAACGGCATAGGTTGAAAATTTTACATTTAAACTCCGGTCAAAATTATCAATTGCTTTCATCAGGCCGATGCATCCGACTTGAAAAAGATCATCCGCATTTTCGCTACTATTTCCAAAACGCTGTATGACGCTTAAGACAAGGCGAAGATTACCATTAATATATTTTTCGCGAGCCTGTTGGTCTCCCTGCTCAATTTTTTCAAATAATTCTTCTTTTTCCTGTTCATTTAACAGGGGAAGTTTGGAAGTGTTTACCCCGCAGATTTCTACTTTGTTTAAAGCCATATCGTTACCTCCCGAAAAATCTTTAATAAAAGAATGTGCCATTTGGGAAGAATTTATACTTTTTTCATAAAGCAAATACTGGTAAAAACTTTTTCTTCGAATTTAATTGTGATATAATAAAGACTCAAATATGATAGGAGAAATGAAAGATGAAGAGAATTATTACATTGTTATTAACATTAAGCGTTGTTTTTTGTTTTGCCGGCTGTACGAATCCATTAAAGAAAAGTTCAGATACGGAAAATGAACAGAAAAAAGAAGAAATTACTGCGGTTCATACAAAAGATTCCATGAAAGGTATCACCCTGAAAGTTGGTGTATCACCGGATTTTGCTCCATTTACTTATAAAGACGAAAAAACCGGTGAGATGGAAGGATTCGATATCGACTACCTGGATGCGGTCAGTGAATATCTTGGATTTGATTATGTATTGGTTGTTGAGCAGATGAAGGATCTTGAATCGGATTTGGAAAAAGGACAGATCGACTGTGCGATCAGCGGCATTTCGATTACAGATGAGCGTCTGGAGAAGTTCAAATTTACCGATTCCTATTTTTCAAATTCTTTGACGTTAGTGAAGAATAAGGATGTGGAAGCGGAATCAAGAAAAGATATTGTTCATATGAAACTCGGAGTAGAAAAGGGAACTGCTGCTGATGAATACTTACAAAAATATCTGAAAAAATTTAATAATAAGATTAAAAATTATAACAATACAACGAAGGTATTTAAAGAACTGGAAAAAGGTAACATTCAAGCGACTATTTTTGATGCAACGGGAGTGGATTATTACTTGAACCATCATCCTGATACGAACATCGAAATCGTAGAAACGAATCTGAATGAAGAACAATCCAATTATGGAATTATGTGCACAAAAGAGTTTCGATACATCGATGAATTTAATGTAGGTATGAAACAGATTGAGTTGGCTGGAAGTTACCAGGAGTTGTATAACAAATGGTTTAAGGCAAATACAGAAGACTAAAAAACTTCTCCTTATATTCTTTTATATAGAATGATAAGGAGAAGTTTTTATATACCAATTTTATATGCTTCTTGTATATATCTTCAGCCATGCGCGTTCTTCCTCATTTAAATGAGGGGAGATCAGCTCATAAACTTTTTTATGATAGTCATTTAACCAGCTTTTTTCCTGCTCATTCATGAGATCAGAATCGATACCATCTAAATCGATCGGCGCATAAGTCAGATATTCGAATGTTAAGAACTGGCCGTATTGGTTTCTTTTCCATTTTCTGCAAAGCAATTCATTTTCAATGCGAATACCGAATTTTCCGGTCTCATAAATGCCCGGTTCATCCGTTGTTATCATGCCCGGGAGCAGTACAGCGTCTAAATTGCCGGCATTGACGCGGAAGCGAAAGTTATTTGGTCCTTCGTGCACGCTTAACATATGCCCAACACCATGTCCAGTCCCATGTCGAAAATCGATGCCGAGTTCCCACATAGGCTCTCTTGCAAGGCAGTCCAGATTGCTGCCGCGGCAGCCTGTCAGAAATTTTGCGTTTGCGAGATGAAGCATCGAACGGCAGGTTGTTGTGTAGCATAACCGCTCTTCATCTGTGATCGGACCAAGAATAAAGGTTCTTGTAATATCTGTCGTTCCATCCAGATACTGTCCTCCGGAATCTACTAAAAGCATTCCTTTTGGTTCAATTTTAGCATTTGATTCTGCAGACGGACTGTAATGCACGATCGCTGCATTTTGTCCATAAGCGGAAATGGTTTCAAAGCTTAAATCAAGTGCCAGGTCATCAGCCAGGCGCAGTTGGTCAATATAGGATGCGGCTTCTAATTCTGATAGATTCCTGTCTTTTATTGAATTTTTGAGCCAGTACATAAATTTTGTCATATAAATGCCGTCACGTAGGTGACAGGCGCGTGTCCCGGCAATCTCTGTATCGTTTTTTATGATTTTTGCCATGGTCGTGTATTTGGATGCCCGAAGCAGAGTATTTGTCTTTGATAAAAACCGATAACAGCAATAATTTAAATCAGAATAGTCAACTAACATACGAGTATGTTCAATCTGTTTAATAAATTCATAAAAGGTATCATAATTTTGGATTTTAATATTATTTTTCTCCAGATACGCCCTGGTATCAACTGTCAGAGCGCTCTCCTGTACAAATAAAATCACTTCTTCGATTGAAACATAGGCATATGCTAAAAATACAGGCGTACATGCCACATCATGGCCGCGCAGATTAAACAGCCAGGCGATATCCGTTAAACTATTGATCAGCTGGCATTGTGCGTGGTATTTTCTTAAGTATTCACGATAAGCAGAAATCTTTTCGGAGATAGAAGTTCCGGCATATGCTTCCGGATAACAAAAAATAGGTTCTGCACTGATGGCAGGGCGATTGCTCCAGATTTCGTTGACAAGATCGCATTCGTATATAAAATGTATTTTTTGGGCAGACAGTTTTCGCTGCAGCCCATTGATAAATCCGGCTGTATAAAGTCTGCCATCAAAACCAAGGACCTGGCCGCTTTTCATATTGTGCTTTAGAAAGTCAGAAATAGTTGGAACATCGGTCATCCCGTCTTTCATAAGTACGATGCCGGTTCCTTCTAATTCCTGTTCTGCCTGTATATAATAACGGCCGTCTGTCCACAGCCAGGCTTCCTGTCTGCTGACAAGCAGCGTGCCTGCAGAACCGGTAAAACCGGATAAGTATTCCCTGCATTTAAAAAAGCTGCTGATATATTCTGAATGATGATAATCGGAAGTAGGTACGAGATAATAGTCAATCGATGTTTCTTCCATTTTTCGTTGTAATTGTATAATTTCTTTTTTCATGATAAATGGTCTCCTTTGTGATTATTTTAAAGATAGTTGTTTGGAAAGTCAAATGAAGTATCTTTATACAAATAAAAGTTACCAGTGGTAAATTAATTGTTGACAAAAGGTTTATCCAGTGGTATAGTATGAGCATAAGGAGGGAATGATATGCAGGAAAGAAAAGGGAAGCCGTTATATATTAAATTGAGTGAAGAGATTTTAGAAAAATACAGACATTTGGAATATTATTCGCCTCTTCCGGGAGAGAGGGAATTATGCGAGATTTTTCACACCAGTCGTCCGACCATACGTAAGGCAATTGATGTCTTAGAGACTGAGGGGAAGATCATCCGCCTCCAGGGAAAAGGAACATTTTTTGTTGGAAACGGCTCTCATGTGGCACATGAGATGAATTCGATCATTGGATTTTATAACGATGTGAAACTTCAGGGAAAAGATCCGAAAAGTAAAGTATTATTTCAGAATGTAGAACCGGCATCTGGATTTATTGCCGAGAAGCTGGGAGTGGAAAAGGGAGATATGGTATTTCATTTGGAACGTCTCCGTTATATTGATGAAGAATTATACAGCTTGACGAATTCTTATCATCCAATTGATTTTTTCCCGGATCTTCGAAAGATCGATTTTACAGAGACCTCTCTGTACAATACATTTGAGGAGTATGGAATTCATATTGCAAAAATGCTTCAGGTACTGGAAGTAAAGGCAGCGAATGAATACGAAGCGATGCAGCTTGAAATGAAAGAAGGAGAACCGATTTCTATTCGTTCCTGCATTACTTATGATACGGAAGAACGAATTATTGAATATGTAGAAATCAGGACGCAAGCCTACAAAACTAAATTTGAGATTGTGGCTTACAAATAAATATGATGCATTAAAGGAGAGAAAAGTATGAATGAAATTTTAGATATGACGATGAATGAAATGGCAAACGCAAGTTTTGAATGCAGCTGTGGCCATCACCACACTTTTGGGATTGAACATCTTGCAATCGGAAAAGGTACTTTGCCGAAATTGCTTGAATTTGCAGCACCATTTAAGAATCAACCGATTACGATGATCAGCGATAATCATACATTTGAAGCGGCAGGCGAGAAATGTCTGCAGTTGATGGAAGATGATGGATTTGACGTAAATAGTCATGTATTTCAGACAGGCGATGGAATCTTAATTCCGGATGAAAGCGTGGTCGGTCGCGTGATGATGGAATTAAGACCGGGAACGGGACTCATCGTATCTGTTGGATCCGGAACATTAAATGACACGGCAAAATACGTATCTGCAAGAACCGGAATTCCATATATTATCGTTTGTACCGCACCGTCAATGGATGGGTACGTTGCTGATGGAGCACCGTTGATCAAAGCGGGAAGAAAAATTTCATTCGTAGCGACACTTCCATATGGCGTTGTCGGCGATACGGATATTATGAAAGAGGCACCGATGCATCTGATTCATGCAGGTTTCGGGGATGTACTCGGAAAATTGACAGCACTTGCAGACTGGTATCTTGCAAGAGAAATTGCAGGAGACGAATGTTGCGAAACGTGCGTTACATTAGTTCAGCGCGCGTTAAAGAAGGTCATCGATAATGCTGAGGGTATTGCAAAACGAGAAGATGAAGCGATTTTATATTTGATTGAAGCATTGACATTGACCGGTGTTGCGATGGCGTTAGTCGGCATTTCCAGACCTGCATCGGGAGCAGAACATATGCTGAGCCATTATTGGGAAATGGACTTCATTGCGAAAAAGAAGTTTCCGGAACTTCATGGTATTAAAGTTGGTATTGCAACACCGATTATCGCAGAAGTATTTGAAATGATGGAAGATGATATTCCGGATTGTGCAATGGAGCTGGCTCCTTCGAGGGAAGAAGTGGAAAAATTATTAAAAACTGCAGGAGCACCGGTATTGCCTACGGATATCGGAATTGACAGAGATCTATTCTACCATAGTATGCTTGGAGCTTATAGGGTAAGGGAGCGTTACAGTGTATTAGAACTTGCGGTTCAAAAGGGCCGCATTGAGGAAATTGCAAAGAAGATTACAGATCGGATTTACGGCGCAGAATAATCGGCGCATTAAATCATAAAGGTAACAGGTAAATAGAACATAGTCAGGAGGAACAAATATGAAAATCGTATTTGGATGTGATCCGAATGCACAGGATTTCAAAATGGAATTAATGGAATATGTCAAAGAACTCGGTCATGAAGTCGCAGATTTCGGAAGCGAAGATCCAATCTATGCGAATACGGCCATTAAAGTAGCCCAGGCGGTTGTTGACAAAGAATACGACAGAGGAATCATCGTATGTGGAACCGGTATTGGAGTATCCATTGCGGCAAATAAAGTAAAAGGCGCATATGCAGCTTGTATTCATGACATTTATCAGGCACAGAGAGCAGAATTATCGAATCATGCCAATATCATTACGATGGGCTCTCAGGTTGTCGGAATTCAGCTTGCGAAAATGATGGTAAAAGAATATTTATCCTGTACGTTTGATCCAAACGGAAGATCTGGAGATAAGGTTCAGGCAATCGTTGACTACGAAAACAAATAATAACAAACAATAAAGCCAATTATAATTTCAATTCCTAAATACTCATACTATATGCGCGGGAACTTTTGCATGAAACCTGATGGAAAAGTTCCCTTTTTGCATTCTGCGCAATGTCCCATTCGAAGAAGTTTTCTATTGCCAGGTAGCTGACGTAAGTCATTCTTTGCCTTAATAATATTGTGCATTATGATAGAAATGATAGTTGATTTCTGCGCCGATCAACAGAATATACATGCAAAAGTACAGCCACAAAAGTGCGAGCAGCAAACCGGTCAGATTCCCGTACATATTGAATATCGTATTAAAATTACCGTAGTACAGGGAAAATATAAATGAGGATAAAATCCATCCAACGGCGGTAAAAATAGCGCCTGGAATTACTTCGGTAAAGTGCATCTTCTGACTTGGAAGAAATTTGTAAATAATTAGGAACGCGACAATGAATATGGTAAAACTAAGGAAAACCCGTGTCAGAGTAAATAAAACATTGATCTGTTCCAAAAATGGAAACCATTTACATATATAAATATAAATCGTATTTCCAAATACGAGCAAAAGCAGGCCGAAGATGATCGCAACTGTAAAAATGACAATATAGAGAGAGGATAAGAGCCGCATGATGATAAAATTTCGGTCTTCATCAATCTCATATACGGAATTTAAACCGCTGATCAAAGAATTCACGCCCTTGGAGGCTGCCCATAACAGAGACAATGCATTGAAGGACAGCAAAGCAGTAGATTGCTGTACATAGACCATTTCGATGATCGATACGACCAGGGAACTATATTGTCCGGGCAGATATTCTCTGCATGCCATCAGGATATCTGCCTGGTTAAATGGCATATAGCGGGTAATATATAAAATAAACATAATAAATGGGAATGTCGATATAATAATAAAAAATGCAGCCTGTGCTGCGAATGCCGCAATATGGTCCTGCCGCATCTTTGTCATGATTGCCTGTACGGCTGCGATAATTTGTATCATGTCCGATAACCTTTCTGGTAAATTATGAATTATAATTATTGAAATTTTACCATAAGAATGGTAAATTCTCAAGTGCTCCTGTTGTTTGGTCGGATGGCAAAATTGCTATAATATCATTATAATATCATTTCAGTGTGTTTATGCATGAGCATTATGACTGCGGAGAAATTAAACGATAAAGATATTGACAATCTTAGTTCTTTTATTATAGAATAAGAAAAGTTAAAGAAGAAAGACTATGACGGTGCATAGTAGTATGATCATTTTCATTCAGAGAGAAAAAGTCATTGGCTGTAAGCTTTTTTATGTTCAGATGGTTATGCGAATTTCACACCAGAGTTGTATCTCCGAACATTGTATAGTAGGGGATAACGTAGCTGCTCGTTACGCAGATTTGAGTGCCGGAAGAATTGTTTTCCGGAATCAGGGTGGTACCGCGATGATTTCGTCCCTTTTCAGGGGCGTTTTTTTGTTGTATCGGAAATTTTTCTGATTTCCAATACAATAAAAATGATATATTCAATTTAATGAAGGAGCAAAAAGATGAAGGAAAGATTAGAAGCCATTAGAAAATCTGCGCTGGAACAGATTCAGCAGGCGCAGAAGATGGAAAGCTTAAATGAAGTAAAAGTAAATTTCCTCGGGAAAAAGGGAGAACTAACAAAAGTATTAAAAGGCATGAAAGATGTTGCTAAAGAGGATCGTCCGAAAGTTGGCCAGATGGTTAATGAGACCAGACAGATTATCGAAAAGGCCTTAGAAGAAGAGATGGCTGCTGTTAAGCGTAAGATCCGCGAGGAAAAGATGAAATCCGAGGTGATCGATGTGACGCTTCCGGGCAAAACACATGCAAAGGGACATCGTCATCCAAATCAGATCGCTCTGGATGATTTGGAACGGGTATTTATCGGTATGGGATATGAAGTAGTTGAAGGTCCTGAAATCGAATATGATAAATATAATTTTGAATTATTAAATATTCCTGAAAACCATCCGGCGAAGGATGAACAGGATACTTTTTATATTGATAAAGAAATTTTATTGAGAACACAAACATCTCCTGTACAAGCTCGAATTATGGAACAGGGAAAACTTCCAATCCGTATTATTTCTCCAGGAAGAGTGTTCCGTTCTGATGAAGTAGATGCGACACATTCTCCATCCTTCCATCAGGTTGAAGGACTTGTTATCGATAAAGGAATTACGATGGCGGATTTAAAAGGCACTTTGCAGCAGTTTGCTCAGGAATTTTTCGGTCCTGAAACAAAAGTAAAATTCCGCCCACATCACTTCCCATTTACAGAGCCTAGTGCAGAGGTGGACATTACCTGTTTCAAATGCGGAGGAAAAGGATGTCGTATGTGTGGAGGAAGTGGCTGGATTGAAATCCTCGGCTGTGGGATGGTACATCCACATGTGCTTGAAATGTGTGGAATCGATCCTGAAGTATATTCTGGATTTGCGTTTGGTATCGGACTTGAACGAGTTGCTTTATTAAAATACGAAATCGATGATATGAGACTTTTGTACGAAAACGACAAGCGTTTCTTAGAGCAATTTTAGTAGAAAAAATAAAAAAGTTATTTGGAGGAAATTTAAATGGATACACCTATTTCATGGATCAAGGCATATGTCCCTGATTTGACATGCACTCCACAGGAATATGCAGATAAGATGACATTATCTGGCACAAATATGGAGAGCATCACATATTTAGATAAAAATTTAGAAAAGATTGTTGTCGGCAAAATTGTAAAGATTGAAAAACATCCGGATGCGAATAAATTAGTCATCTGTCAGGTTGATGTCGGAGATGTTGAGCCGGTACAGATTGTAACCGGTGCTCCAAATGTATTCGAAGGAGCGATTGTGCCGGTTGTATTGTCAGGCGGACGTGTGGCTGGCGGTCATGATGGAAGCCCGAATCCGACGGAAGGCATTAAAATCAAAAAAGGCAAGCTCCGCGGTGTCGTATCAAATGGAATGCTCTGTTCCATTGAAGAATTAGGTTCTACCCGCGATATGTATCCGGAAGCTCCGGAAAACGGTATTTATATTTTCGAAAAAGAAGTAACGCCGGGAGCGGATGCGGTGGAAGCACTTGGACTTCGCGATGCAGTTGTGGAATTCGAAATTACATCAAATCGTGTAGACTGTTTCAGCATGATCGGTCTTGCGAGAGAAGCGGCAGTTACGTTTGATAAGCCATTCTATCCACCGGTTGTCACAGAAACGGGCAATGACGAAGATGCAAACGACTATATTAAAGTTACAGTAGAGGATACGGATCTCTGTCCGCGCTATACTGCAAGAGTTGTAAAAAACATCAAACTGGCTCCATCACCGGAGTGGATGCAGAGACGTTTATCCGCAATGGGAATCCGTCCGATCAACAACCTTGTAGATATTACAAACTACGTAATGGAAGAGTATGGTCAGCCGATGCATGCATATGATTTAGATACGATTGCAAATCATGAAATCATCGTCAAACGTGCAAAAGACGGTGATACGTTTATAACACTGGATGGCCAGGAAAGAAAACTCGACAAAGATATTCTGATGATCTGCGACGGAGAAAAAGAGGTCGGAATTGCCGGCATCATGGGTGGAGAAAACTCAATGGTAACGGATGAGATCAAGACTTTGTTATTTGAGGCAGCAACCTTTGATGGAACGAATATCCGTTTATCTTCGAAACGTTTAGGATTGAGCACGGATGCTTCAGCGAAATTCGTAAAAGGCTTAGATCCGAATAATGCGATGGAAGCAATGAACCGCGCATGCCAGTTGATCGAAGAATTAGGATGCGGAGAAGTTGTCGGAGGAGCTGTAGACGTATATCCAAATCCGGTAACAGAAAAGAAACTTCCATTTGAGCCGGAGAAAATGAATGCTTTATTAGGAACGGATGTATCGGAAGAACAGATGTTAAAATATTTTGGACAGCTTGGTCTTATTTATGATGAAGCAAAAAGAGAACTTACGATTCCGACATTCCGCCAGGATCTGGGATGCATGGCTGATCTCGCGGAAGAAGTTGCAAGATTTTATGGCTATGATAATATTCCGGTCACATTGCCAAGGGGCGAATCCACAGCCGGTAAAAAGCCATTTAAAGTAAGAATCGAAGATGTTTGTCGCGATGTAGCGGAACAGAATGGATTCTGTGGTGGCATGGCATATTCCTTTGAAAGCCCGAAAGTGTTTGACAAATTATTAATGCCAGAAGATGCACCGGAAAGACAGGTGATTGAAATTTCTAATCCATTAGGTGAAGATTTCAGCATTATGCGTACGATTTCTTTAAATGCGATGCTGACTTCTCTTTCTACCAATATGGCGCATAGAAATAAAAATGTAAGATTATATGAATTTGGCAATATTTATATTCCAAAAGAACTTCCATTAAAAGAGCTTCCTGATGAAAGAATGCAGATGACACTTGGCATGTATGGAGATGGCGATTTCTTCACATTGAAAGGTGTGTTAGAAGACATTTTTGCAACATTAGGAGTCGACGGAAAAATTGAATATCTTCCGACGAAAGAATATTCATTCCTGCATCCGGGACGTCAGGCAAAAGTAATGTTAGGTGAAGAAAAGGTTGCTTATATCGGTCAGGTTCATCCGGATGTGATGGATCATTACAGCATGAAACAGGCTGCAATCGTTACAGTGATCGACATGCCTGTATTAGTGGCAAATGCTACCTTTGACCGTAAGTATGAAGCGGTTGCAAAATTCCCTGCAATGAAACGTGATCTGAGTATGACAGTTTCAAAAGAAGTCTTTGTCGGACAGATCGAAAACATTATTAAGAAAAATGGCGGTAAATTATTAGAATCTGTAGAATTGTTTGATGTCTATGAAGGAAATCAGATTGAAGCTGGCAAAAAATCAGTTGCTTATTCTCTGACATTCCGTGCAAAAGACCGTACACTGGAAGAAGCGGAAGTGAATAAAGTTGTTGATAAAATTTTAGAAAAACTTGGGGAATTAGGTGCGGAACTTCGTTCTTAATAATAAAGTGAAAAGTTAAGTCAGCGATGCTGATGTATTTTAAATTTTTATAAGGCTGCAAAAGCCGGTGAAAGCCGGGATTTGCAGCCTTATTTTTATGCAATAAAAATTTGAAAATGAAGGATAAATAGTTTATAATTCATATTATGTTAATCTACACGAAGAAAGGATAACAAATGAATTTACATGATTTTTATTTTGATTTGCCAAAAGAATTGATCGCACAGGATCCATTGGAGGATCGTTCCGGTTCAAAACTTTTGGTATTAGATAAACAGACAGGGCAAAGACAGCATAGGATCTTTAAAGACGTAATTGAATATCTGAATCCGGGTGACTGCCTGGTCATTAATAATACGAGGGTATTACCAGCAAGACTCATTGGAGCAAAAGAAGGAACCGGAGCGAAAATCGAGATTTTACTGCTGAAGAGAAAGCAGGACAATATCTGGGAGACGCTTGTGAAGCCGGGGAAAAAGGCACGTCCGGGAGCAAGGATCAGCTTTGGTGATGGAATTTTAGTTGGGGAAGTACTCGATATTGTAGAAGAAGGCAACCGCTTAGTGCGTTTTGAATATGAAGGGATTTTTGAAGAAGTACTTGATCAGCTTGGCGAGATGCCGCTTCCACCATATATTACGCACCAGCTAAAGGATAAAGAACGTTATCAGACGGTTTATGCAAAACACAATGGATCTGCAGCCGCGCCTACTGCCGGACTTCATTTTACAAAAGAATTGTTAGAACAAATTCGGGAAAAAGGGGTAAAAATTGCAAATGTAACTTTGCATGTTGGCTTGGGAACATTTCGTCCGGTCAAAGTTGAAAATATTTTAGAGCATCATATGCATTCCGAATTTTATTGCATTGAGGAAGAAGATGCTGAAATCATCAATCATACGAAAAGGACGGGGGGCAGGGTTATCTCTGTCGGAACAACGAGTACACGTACCCTAGAATCGGTTGCGAATGAAGACGGCATGATTCGTGCCGGAAGCGGATGGACAGACATTTTTATTTATCCAGGCTATCGGTTTAAGGTGATAGATGCTTTGATTACGAATTTCCACCTTCCGGAATCGACATTATTGATGCTTGTATCGGCGTTGGCGGGAAGAGAGCATATTATGGAAGCTTATGAAGAAGCAGTAAAGGAAAGATACCGCTTTTTCAGTTTTGGCGATGCGATGCTGATACAGTAGAAAGTGAGGGTAACATTGGATTTAATAGAAAGAATTAAAGCAAAAGAGAGCAAGTTCAGTAAGGGACAGAGAAAACTTGCAGATTACATTTTGAAGGAGTATGATAAGGCGGCATTTTTGACGGCGTCCAAACTTGGAAAAGCGGCAGGAGTCAGTGAATCGACAGTCGTACGCTTTGCATATGAATTAGATTATGACGGATATCCTCAGCTCCAGAAAGCGATGAACGTGATCGTAAAGACACAGTCAAGTTCGCTTCAGCGTCTGGAAGGAGCAGTTCAGCGCTATGGCAGTGAGAATCCGTTGAAAAGTATATTAAAAACGGATACCGAACGGATCCGTGAAACGATTGCAGAAATCGATGAGAATGAATTTAACCGTGCGGTGGAAAGCATCGTGTCAGCGCGGAAAGTCTATATCATCGGCGCAAGAAGTTCCGGATTTCTGGCGGAATTTCTCGGATATTATCTGGGTATGATCTTAGATGATGTGCAGATTGTTGATTTTACCGGTGAGGTGGGAGTGTTTGAACAGGTTCACCGCATTCAGCCGGATGATGTGTTTATTGGAATCAGCTTTCCGAGGTATTCGAGAGTTACGGCGCAGGTACAGCAGTTTGCGAGTCGTGCAGGTGCGACAACGATCGCAATTACGGACAGCATGCAATCGCCGATGACATCACGATCCAAGATCAATCTGATTGCGAAAAGTGATGTGATGGCCGTGGTAGACTCGTTGACAGCACCGCTCAGCGTAATCAATGCATTGGCTGTCGCAATATCGATTCGTTTAAAAGATCAGGTTTCGGAACGGTTTAAAATATTAGAAGATATGTGGAAGGAATATGACATTTATGACAAAAAACTCTTGTAAGATCATCGTTGTCGGCGGAGGAGCTGCAGGAATGATGGCCGCCATTCAGGCTGCCAGACGAGGAGCTGCTGTTCTGTTGTTTGAGAAAAATGAAAAGCTTGGGAAGAAAATTTATATTACAGGAAAAGGCAGATGCAATGTGACGAATGCCTGTGATATTGAGGAGCTGCTTTCGCATATGGTTTCGAATAAGAATTTTATGTATAGTTCTTTTTATACATTTACTAATGAGCAGACGATGGATTTTTTTGAAAATACGGGTTGCCCATTAAAGATTGAGCGTGGCAACCGGGTGTTTCCAATTTCTGATAAGTCTTCGGATGTCATTCGGGCTTTAAGTAGAGAGATGAGACGTCTGGGCGTCAGAGTTTTGTTGAATGCAAGGATATCGGAACTCATTATGGAAGATGGACGGGCAGTCGGAGTTTTCTGCGATGGCAAGAAATATTTTGCTGATGCAGTCATTGTTGCAACAGGCGGAGTTTCTTATCCATCGACAGGTTCGACCGGTGATGGATATCGTTTTGCCAAGGAAGCAGGACATAGTGTGAAAGAGGCGAAGACTTCACTGGTGCCATTTGAGATAGAAGAAGATCTGTGCAGGAAGCTGCAGGGATTATCTTTACGCAATTGCAAATTGACAATTTATAATGGAAGCAGTGAAAAGAAGATATACGAGGATTTTGGAGAATTATTATTCACTCATTTTGGAATCAGTGGCCCGACTGTGATCAGTGCCAGTGCATATGTTGGTGATCAGATTGAAACACATCCCTGCAAGGTCAGCATTGATCTGAAACCGGCGCTGAGTGAAGAACAGCTGGACCGTCGCATTTTACGGGATTTTGAAAAATATCAGAATAAGCAATTAAAAAATGCGCTCGGTGAGTTGCTTCCGAAAAAAATGATTCCGGTTATCATTGAATTAAGTGGAATGAATCCGGAGAAAAAGGTCAATATTATTACAAAAGAGGAAAGAAAAAAATTATTAACAGCGATAAAAAAATTTACGATTACAACAGCCGGATTACGGGGATTTGATGAAGCGATCATCACCCGAGGCGGAATTAAAGTCAAAGAGATTGATCCGGGTACCATGGAGTCCAAAATTGTAAAGCGGCTTTATTTTGCCGGAGAGGTGCTTGATTTGGATGCTGTTACAGGAGGATTTAATTTACAGATCGCATGGTCAACCGGTTATGCGGCAGGCGTTGGTTGTGTATCAGATATCGAGGAGGAAAAAAATTATGTATAGCATTGCGATTGACGGACCTGCAGGGGCAGGCAAAAGCACGATTGCAAAAAGAATTGCAAAAGAATTATCATTTGTGTATGTTGATACAGGGGCAATGTATCGGGCAATTGCACTTTATTTTTTAAGAAAAGGAACAGATCCTGCTAATGTTGCGGAAATTGAAGCAGAATGTCCAAAGATTCATGTGACGATCGAATATCAGGATGGAGAACAGCAGGTATTATTAAATGGAGAAAATGTCAATGGATTCATTCGCAATGAAGAAGTAGGAAATATGGCTTCCAAAACATCTTCGATCCCGGCAGTGCGTGCGGCATTGCTTGATCTTCAGCGCAATATGACAAAGACGGCGGATATTCTTATGGATGGACGCGATATAGGAACAAATGTATTGCCAAATGCGGATTTGAAAATTTATTTGACCGCTTCTTCGGCAGTGCGTGCGAAACGCCGATACGATGAATTGACTGCAAAGGGAGAGGTGTGCGATCTGGCTACGATTGAAAAAGATATCATTATCCGCGATCAACAGGATATGAATCGGGAAATTGCACCGTTAAAACAGGCAGAAGATGCAGTATTGGTAGATTCCTCTGATATGACGATTGATGAAGTGGTAGATGCAATTAAAGAAGAATTTTATAAAAAATGTGGGAAATAGGAGATTGATATGGAAGTGATTTTGGCAAAGACAGCCGGATTTTGTTTTGGTGTACAACGTGCGGTCAATATGGCCTATGATCAGGCAGGCAAGAAGAATGTATATACATTCGGTCCTATTATACATAATGAAGAAGTTGTATCTGATCTTGAGAAGCACGGCATTTTTTGCCTGGATACGGAAGAAGATCTGAATCATCTGGAGAAGGGAACAGTCATTATCCGTTCCCATGGGGTGGAAAAAAGGATTTATGATCTGATAGAAAATAAAGAGCTTGAACTGGTTGATGCAACATGTCCGTTTGTTCGAAAAATTCATAAAATTGTTGCGGAGGAAAGCGAAAAAGGCAATCAGGTTGTCATTATCGGGAACGGTAATCACCCGGAAGTACAGGGAATCAGAGGCTGGTGTCATTTTGAGCCGGTCATTATCGAACGATCAGATGATCTGGAATGTTTAGAAAAATATCGTGACAAAAAATTAAGCATTGTATCACAAACGACATTTAATTACAAGAAATTTAAAGAATTGGTTGAAATTATCTCCAAAAAAGGTTATGATATAAGTGTTTTTAACACAATCTGTAATGCGACAGAGGAGCGTCAGTTAGAGGCTCGTGAGATTGCATCAAACGTGGATGCGATGATCGTTATTGGCGGGAGACATAGCTCTAACACGCAAAAATTATATGAAATCAGTAAAAAAGAATGTCCAAATACATTATTTATTCAAACGTTGCAGGATTTGGATCTGGAGAAAATTGATACTGTAGAAAGTGTTGGCATTACAGCGGGGGCATCTACCCCAAAGAAAATTATCAAGGAGGTTCATGTTCGCATGACAGAAAAGACTTTTGAGCAGTTATTAGAAGAAAGCTTAGTTACAATTCATAATGGAGAGGTAGTAGAAGGTACAGTAATCGACGTTAAAGAAGATGAGATCATCTTGAATATCGGATACAAGGCAGATGGTATTATTTCCCGTAACGAATACTCTAATGAATCTAACGTAGATCTTACAACAAAAGTAAGCGTTGGAGAAACTATGGAAGCGAAAGTATTAAAAGTTAACGATGGAGAAGGCCAGGTGCTTTTAACATATAAACGATTAGCAGCTGAACGTGGTAATAAGAGATTAGAAGAAGCTTACAACAATAAAGAAGTATTAACAGCAACTGTTGCCCAGGTTTTGGACGGCGGTTTAAGTGTTGTTGTTGAAGAGGCAAGAGTATTTATCCCTGCAAGTCTGGTTTCGGACACATATGAAAGAGACTTAAAGAAGTATGCAGGTCAGGAAATTCAGTTTGTAATCAGTGAATTCAATCCTCGTAAGAGAAGAATTATCGGTGATAGAAAGCAGTTATTAGTTGCCGCTAAATTAGAAAAACAAAAAGAACTATTTGCCAGAATTGAAGCAGGCATGAAAGTGAATGGTACCGTTAAGAATGTTACAGACTTTGGTGCGTTTATTGATTTAGGTGGAGCAGATGGTTTATTACATATCTCTGAGATGTCATGGGGTCGTGTAGATAACCCTCGTAAATTATTCAAGGTTGGACAGGAAGTTACGGTATTGATCAAAGACATCCAGGGTGAGAAGATTGCTCTCAGCTTAAAATTCCCTGAAGAAAATCCTTGGTTAACTGCTGAAGAAAAATATGCAGTAGGTAATGTTGTAACTGGTAAAGTTGCAAGAATGACAGACTTCGGTGCATTTATTGAATTAGAACCAGGTATGGATGCTTTATTACATGTTTCTCAGATTGCAAAGGAACACATCGAGAAACCATCTGATGTATTATCCGTTGGACAGGAGATTACAGCAAAAGTTGTTGACTTCAAGAAAGACGATAGAAAGATCAGCTTGAGTATTAAAGCGATTGATCATGCAAAAAAAGAAGACTAATTCGGAATACTTTAAAAGAGACTTACGATGAGTAGGTCTCTTTTTTTTGAATAGAAAATTATCTGGATAAATTTATTCATTTTTTTGTACTTTTAACATTGACAATTTAACGCGTTAAAGTTATAATGTGTACAGTCAAGCAATGATGATTATAAAGGAACAAAAGGAGAGGAGAAAATCATTATGAAAAAGAAACTTACAGCAATACTGTTAACAGCAGTCATGGCATTATCATTGGCAGCATGTGGCGGCGGATCTGCTTCTGAAGAAGAAAAGGTTTATAATATCGGTATCTGCCAGTTAGTACAGCATGAGGCGTTAGATGCAGCAACTAAAGGCTTTAAAGAAGCTTTAACGGAAAAACTCGGTGAAGACAGAGTAAAATTCGATGAGCAGAATGCATCAGGAGATTCAGCAAACTGTTCTACGATCGTTAATCAGTTCGTATCTGATGGAGACGATTTGATCTTAGCGAATGCAACAGCACCTCTTCAGGCAGCTGCAGCAGCAACAGATGAGATTCCGATTCTTGGAACATCTGTAACAGACTATGCTACAGCACTTGAGATTGAAGATTGGTCCGGTACAGTTGGAAAGAATATTTCAGGTACATCTGATCTTGCTCCATTAGAAGATCAGGCAAAGATGTTACAGGAAATGTTCCCGGATGCAAAAAATGTTGGTTTGTTATACTGTTCTGCAGAGCCAAACTCTGAGTATCAGGTAAATACGATCGAAGGTTACTTAAAAGATATGGGATACAAATGTACAAAATTCGCATTTGCAGATTCTAACGATGTTGGTTCTGTAACAACATCTGCAGCATCTAAGAGCGATGTTATCTATATTCCTACTGACAATACAGCAGCAGCGAATACAGAAGTTATCAACAATATCTGTAAACCGGAAAAAGTTCCTGTAATTGCAGGTGAAGAAGGAATCTGTGCAGGATGTGGTGTTGCGACATTGTCAATCAACTACTATGATCTTGGATACAAGACAGGTGAGATGGCTTACGAAATTCTTGAAGAAGGAAAAGATATCAAAGAGATGGCAGTTGAATTTGCTCCAAAGGTAACAAAGAAATACAATAAAGATCTTTGTGATGAATTAAAGATTACACCACCAGATGGATATGAAGCGATTGAAACAGAATCAGAATAAAATGATTTTATTGAATAGGAAGCTCGAAGCGGACTTGTTCGCTTTGGACTCCGAATAAATACAAGAATAACAGCCCTCGTGGTTTCGTGTGAATATTACGATAATCCGGGGGCTGTTTTCAAAAGTTATATCAGAGATAAATAAGGAGGAAGTCAGATGAATATAGTATTACTCTTTAATGCTCTTCCGGGTGCATGTGCACAGGGATTGATCTGGGGCATTATGGCAATTGGCGTATATATTACATATAAAATTCTTGATCTTGCAGATTTGACTGTCGATGGAACGATGTGTACCGGAGGAGCAGTCTGCATTATGATGATGACGAGTGGACACGGGGTTGGAATTTCTTTATTAGTGGCATTTTGTGCCGGATTGATTGCGGGGTTTGCAACCGGAGTATTGCATACAACGTTGGGAATACCGGCAATTTTAGCAGGTATTTTGACTCAGCTTGGATTATATTCGATTAATCTTCGTATTATGGATGGAAAGGCAAATCAGGCAATCAGTGTAGACAAATATGATTTATTAGTTTCTCTTCGTTATATCAAAGACGTAGCTTTTACAAAAAATACCATTTTTGTAGTAGCAGTTCTTATTGTGATTTTGATTGCGATACTCTACTGGTTCTTTGGCACGGAGCTGGGTTCTGCGATCCGTGCAACCGGAAGTAATGAAAATATGGCACGTGCACAGGGAATTAATACAGATTTTAATAAAGTATTAGGGTTAATGATCTCAAACGGAATCGTTGCATTTGCCAGCGGTTTGTATGCACAGTATCAGGGATTTGCCGATGTCAATGCAGGTCGTGGTGCGATCGTCATTGGATTGGCGGCAGTAATCATCGGACAGGTTGTATTTGGCAGAATCAGTGAGAATATGGCTTTCCGCATGCTCTCTGTAGCGCTTGGAGCAATCATTTACTATTTGGTACTTCAGGTTGTACTTTGGCTTGGATTGAATTCTAATGATTTAAAATTGCTTTCTGCAATCGTTGTGGCAATCTTCCTTGCGATTCCACATTTAAAGCAGCAGCATTTTTCAAAGCCAAAGAAAAAAGGAGGTGCAGCAAATGCTTAAATTAGAGAATATCAGTAAAACATTTAATGCAGGTACTGTCAACGAAAAAGTAGCATTAAATGGCTTAAATTTACATTTAAATCCAGGAGATTTCTGTACAGTTATCGGTGGAAATGGTGCCGGTAAGTCTACGATGTTAAATGCAGTAGCAGGGCTGTGGCCGATCGATACGGGTAAGATTTTGATTGACGGTGTTGATCTTACGAACATGCCGGAATTCAGACGTGCCAAATATCTCGGACGCGTATTCCAGGATCCGATGACGGGAACTGCGGCGAGCATGGAGATTGAAGAAAACCTCGCACTTGCGGCAAGACGGGGACAGACACGTTTCCTGCGGACAAGAATTACGAAAAAAGAACGCGAGAAATACAGAGAGTTATTGAAGACGCTTGATCTTGGACTCGAGGATCGAATGACATCAAAAGTAGGACTGTTGTCCGGTGGACAGAGACAGGCCTTGACGTTGCTTATGGCTACTTTGAAAAAGCCGAAATTACTGTTGCTGGATGAACATACTGCGGCGCTGGATCCAAAGACAGCAGCAAAAGTTCTAGAAACAACAGATAAATTTGTGGCAAAAGATCAGCTGACAACATTGATGATCACGCATAATATGCGGGATGCAATTGCTCATGGAAACCGTTTGATCATGATGTATGAAGGACATATTATTTATGATGTGGCCGGAGAAGAGAAAAAGAAACTTCATGTGTCCGATCTTCTTGAAAAGTTTGAACAGGCAAGCGGAAATGAATTTGCAAATGACCGAATGATGCTTAGCTAATTAAAACGAAGTGGATAAGTTCGGCTCGAAAAAAGATCTTCTTACATCTGCAAGGCAGAGATAAGAAGATCTTTTTCTATATCATAATATCATCACATAATGCGCATATTTGATTCCAATCCTGGCGGTCGACTTCTTCGTAAACGCCGACGACTGTAAATCCTGCATTTTTTGCCGTTTGAACACAGTGAAGAGCATCCTCAAATACAACGGTATTTTCTAATTGTCCGCCCAGGAGTTCCATGGATTGATAGAAGATATCAGGATAATATTTTCCCTTTCCAACTTCTGAACAAGTCAGAATAAAAGAAAAATCATTATAAATATTTAGCCTTTTTAAAGCTGCCTCAACCATTGGACGGTCAGTAGAAGTGGCAGCACAAAATGGGATCTTCCGTTCCTTTAAATGACGCAGGATTTGTGCCCCGGCAGGTTTTAAGGGAATCGAAAGTTCATATTTTTGTTTGATGACATTGTGGATTCCGTCGATAATCTCGTCTTCCGGTTTCCGGACGCCGTATTTCTGCTGGAGATAAACGGCTGTTTCTCTGGAGGTCCGGCGTTTTACCTGTTCTCTAATATCAGGATCTGCAGTGATTCCTAAGGAAGCGAGGTAATCACGTGTGACATTTTTCCAGGCCTCCATAGAATCTAAAATCGTTCCATCCAAGTCGAGGATCGCGTATTTCATGTTGGGTAATAATAATTGATTCATATTAAAATTGTTTGTTTAAATTGATCATTTCAATTGCGCTTAATGCACAGTCGTAACCCTTGTTTCCTGCTTTTGTACCGGAACGCTCAATAGCCTGTTCAATATTTTCTGTTGTAACGACACCGAATAATACAGGAATACCTGTTTTTAAACCGACAGTAGCGATGCCTTTGGAGACTTCGTTGCACACATAATCGTAGTGAGAAGTAGAACCGCGAATTACTGTTCCAAGACAGATGACTGCGTCATATTTTCCGGATTCTGCCATTTTCGATGCGGCAAGAGGAATTTCAAATGCACCTGGAACCCATGCTAATGTAATATCATCATCATTAACATTGTGACGGAGTAAACCGTCCAGGCAGCCGGAAACCAATTTTGATACGATAAATTCATTAAATCTGGATGCTACAATTCCAATTTTTACTCCATCAGCGACTAATTTTCCTTCTAAAATTTTCATGATATAATTTCCTTTCGTAATAAATATTTTTATAAATTAAGTCAGAAACCAATAAAACGTTAATACAAATGTCCCATACGTTCTGATTTTGTACGTAAATAAAAGGCATCAATTTTGTTTGCTTTCATAACGATTGGAACGCGTTCTACAATTTCCATGCCGAACTCGCCGAGACCGTAAATTTTTTCCGGGTTATTGGTCAGCAGGCGGAGTTTTTTGATTCCAAGATCCGCTAAAATCTGTGCCCCTGTCCAATATTCTCTTAAATCTTCCGGAAAGCCTAATTTTAGATTCGCATCGACAGTGTCATAACCCTGCTCCTGTAATTCATAGGCTTTTAATTTGTTGATCAATCCGATGCCGCGTCCTTCCTGCCGCATATAAAGCAAGACGCCCCTGCCTTCTGCTTCAATGGCTTTCAGGGCTGCTTCTAACTGTTCACCGCAGTCACATCGCATGGAACCTAGTACATCTCCAGTTAGACATTCTGAGTGAACGCGGCATAAAACAGGTTCGCCGTTCCCGATATTCCCTTTTACTAAAGCGACATGGTGTTCTCCGTTGACCTGGTTAACATAGCCGTATATATCAAATTCACCGTATTTGGTAGGCATTTTTGCTTTTGCCTCGCGGGAAACCAGTTTTTCATATTGGCGGCGGTAATCCTGCAGATCTTTGATCGTGATAAAGGTCAGTCCAAATTCCTTTGCGAGTTTCCAGAGATTTGGTGTCCGCATCATTGTGCCGTCTGCTTCCATGATTTCACAGCATACACCGCATTCTTTCAAACCGGCGAGACGCATTAGGTCAACCGTTGCTTCCGTATGCCCTTCTCTTTTTAGAACGCCGCCCTCTCTTGCAACGAGAGGGAATACATGACCGGGACGGCGAAAATCGGTGATCTTTGTTGCGTCATCCGTGCATTTTTGAATGGAATAAGCGCGTTCCGCTGCAGAAATACCGGTTGTTGTATCGATATGGTCGATAGATACCGTAAATGCGGTGCTGTGATTGTCCGTGTTTTCTGATACCATCTGCGGAAGACCGAGCTTGTGGGCAAGGTTGTCGCTCATAGGGGTACAGATCAGTCCTTTTGCATAGGTTGCCATAAAATTAATATTTTCCTGCGTTGCAAACTCTGCAGCGCAGATCATGTCTCCTTCGTTTTCACGCTCAGGATCATCGGTAACAAGTATGATCTTTCCTGCTCGAAGATCCTCAAGAGCTTTTTTGATCGTATCGTATTGGTAATCCATATTGTTCCTCCTTAAAACCCGTGTTGGGCTAAAAATTCCATTGTAATCTTGCTTTCTGGTTTTGATTCCGCTTCTTGAAAGGAAAGTAATTTTTCTACATATTTTCCAACCATATCACATTCAAGATTGACTTTCTGACCGGTTTTTTTGTCAAGCAGTATGGTTTCTTTTCCGGTATGCGGAATAATCGATACAGAAAAATCATAATCTGTGACTGCAGCTATAGTTAAGCTGACTCCGTCGATGGTAATGGAACCTTTTTCAATCATGTATTTTAAAAGGTTGGACGGTGTTGCTATGGTGATCCAAACGGCATTTTCTTCTTTCTTTATGGAAGAGACTGTTCCGGTGTCGTCAATGTGACCGGCAACAATATGTCCTCCAAAACGTCCGTTTGCAGCCATGGCACGTTCTAAATTGACCTTACTGCCAATACTTAATTCGCCTAAACTGCTTCTGCGAAATGTCTCAGGCATAACGTCGACAACAAAAGAACTTCCTGTAAAAGAAGTAACAGTCAGGCATACGCCGTTTACCGCAATGCTGTCACCAAGATGCACATCTTCCAGCACCTTTTTTGCACAAACTTCAAGACCGCCCAGTTTGCGAGCTTTGATCGTGCCGATTTCCTCTACAATTCCTGTAAACATATTAAGTTGTCCTTTCTATATGGCCTTCAATGAGAAAATCTCCATCAAAGGATGTTACTTTTGCATTTTTGATCAAGAAAGCATCGTCTGGCGCCTCGACTCCCTGTCCGCCTACCGGAGTAAAAGCAGAGGAACCGCCGAAAATCTTTGCACCCAGATAGCTGTATACATAATGGACGATTCCAGCATCTAATGCAGCATAATTTAACATCTGTCCGCCTTCTAATAAAATACTGTCGATTTTTTTCGATCCAAGAACATTCATTAATTCATGCAGATCAATATGACCGGATTTTGCAGGAACCCGGATACATTCTATTCCGAGAGTGGCCAGTTCCTGTAGCTTTTGTGACTCTGCTTCACAATAGGCGACGATCGTCTTGTATCGATCTGCAGTTTGGCAAATATTGCATCCAAGTGGAATGCGAAGATGGCTGTCACAAATAATCCGGATCGGATTTCGTCCGCCTTCCATGCGGCAGTTCATCGTAGGATTATCAGACAGTACCGTGCCAATGCCGGTCATAATCGCTGTATATTGATGCCGCAGATAATGGACGTGCTTTCTTGCTTTTTCATTGGTGATCCATTGGGAGGCACCCGTGTAAGTAGCCAGTTTGCCATCCAGAGTCATCGCATATTTTAAGGCAATATAAGGAGTATTGTTTGTTATAAAATGAAAGAATACGGGATTGATCGCGTCGCATTCTTCACGACAAAAATCTTCGATTACCGTAATTCCATGTTCCCGCAGGATTCTTGCTCCTTTCCCTGCAACTAGCGGATTGGGATCTCTTGAACCGATATAGACGGTGGAGATGCCTGATTCTATAATAATGTCCGTACAAGGAGGTGTTTTTCCTTGGTGACAGCATGGTTCGAGCGTGACATAGATGGTTGCATTGTGCATATCTTCTGTACAATTTAAAATAGCATTTCTCTCCGCATGAAATTCACCATACCGATGGTGATAATCTTCATTTAAAATACGTCCGTCTTTTACGATAACGGCTCCGACAAGCGGATTTGGATTGGTTGCACCAATTCCCTTTTTTGCCAGTGCGATGGCACGCATCATATATTGTCTGTGAGAATTCATAGGTTTTTCCTTTCTATAGATGCCATAGTTCAGGAAATCGGAGAAAAGAAAAAGGAACACTGAGCAATCATTCAGGGTTCCTTTCGTAATCTATCATTATATAATATAAAATATAAACAAAAAGCTCTGAACTTAATGAAATAAGTTCAGAGCATCGCATACATAAATATAATAAATGAAATAATATTCTTCTTTCATCCAGACTGTACTGTCGGCTTTGGAATCTCACCAAATCATGCCTGTCGGCTCGCGGGCTTTACCGCCGGTAGGGAATTGCACCCTGCCCTGAAGAATCATCTATTGATTTGTCTATGCTTATGATAGCACTGATCGTATAGGCTGTCAATAGAAAAATGGGGAAGATTGGAACTGCATTTTTTAACAAGAACAATTCGTTGGAATAAAATATGATTTTTTGGAAAAAATGATAACAGAATATTAACATAAAAAGGACGTGGAAGAATGAAAAGCCAATTGGAAATTATGGATATTTGCAGCAGAGAGGTATTGGATTCGAGAGGGAATCCAACAGTTGAAGTAGAAGTTTTCTTAAATAACGGGGCAAAAGGAAGAGCGATTGTTCCATCAGGAGCATCTACCGGAAAATTCGAAGCAGTGGAACTGCGTGATGGAGAAAAGCGATATGGAGGAAAAGGCGTTGAGAAAGCAGTTAATCATGTGAACAGCCGTATTGCTGATAAATTAATTGGAAAAAATCCGTTAAATCAGGTGGAAATCGATCAGATTTTAAATGAAATGGATGGAACAGAAAACAAATCAAAACTTGGAGCGAATGCGACATTAGGTGTATCACTTGCTGTTGCAAAAGCAGCTGCAGAAGCACTGGGACTTCCTTTATACCAATATATTGGCGGGTGCAATGCTAAAAAGCTACCGATTCCAATGATGAATATATTAAATGGAGGAAAGCATGCAGATAATACGGTTGATCTGCAGGAATTTATGATCATGCCCGTCGGTGCGGATGACTTTCATGAAGCGCTGCGCATGGGCACTGAGATTTATCATAAATTAAAAGAGTTATTAGGAGATAAGGGGTTATCAACGGCTGTTGGGGATGAAGGCGGATTTGCTCCGGACCTATCCGGAAGTCAGGAGGCTCTCTACTATCTTGTAGAAGCAATTGAAGCCTCAGGATATCGTCCGGGTGAAGACGTGAAGATTGCGATTGATGCAGCAGCAAGTGAGCTTTATGATGAGGATGATGATCAATATTACTTTCCTGGCGAAAGTAAAATGGCCGGTAAGGAAATACGACGCAATGCGGAAGAAATGGTGCAATACTATGAAGAACTTGTGGATAAATTTCCGATTTTCAGTATTGAAGATGGACTGAATGAAGAAGACACGAAAGGGTGGAAGGTTTTGACTTACCGACTTGGGGAAAAAGTACAGCTGGTCGGAGATGATCTGTTTGTTACAAATGTAAAACGGTTAAAAGAGGGAATCGAAAATTCAATTGCGAATTCAATTTTAATTAAATTTAATCAGATTGGAACACTGACAGAGACATTGGATGCAATTGAGATGGCAAAATCAGCAGGATATACGACAGTGATCTCTCATCGTTCCGGTGAAACGGAAGATAATACGATTGCAGATCTGGCAGTTGCAGTTAATGCTGGACAGATTAAAACCGGAGCGCCTTGTAGAAGCGACAGGGTCAGCAAATATAATCAGCTGCTTCGGATTGAAGAACAACTTGGGAAATGTAAGAAATTTTAGGGGTGAGCAAGAAAGATTCTTTTCATGCAGCCTAGTGTGGCAGAGCAAAAGTACAACATAAGCAGTTTTCTTACAATTAGAAAAGAAATTTTAAAAAAGGAATTGTCGAATTTGAAAATAGTTGCTATAATGTCTAATTGCTAACGAATTTTTACGGATGTGATAGAAAGGACAAGGGACATGGCAATTGTGAAACCATTTTGTGCAGTGCGTCCAAGAAGCGATATCGCAGATCAGGTTGCGGCACTGCCATATGATGTATATAATCGGCAAGAAGCGAGAGAGGCTGTAAAAGGTAAACCATATTCATTTTTGAATATTGACCGCCCGGAGACTCAGCTGGATCCGGAGATTGATATTTATGATGATCTGGTGTATAAGACAGCAAATCGTCTACTAAGAAAACAAATAGAATCAGGGGTATTTTTACAGGATAGGCTGCCATGTTATTATATATACGAATTAACGATGAATGGAAGATCTCAGACTGGAATTGTTGGATGTTCTTCTGTGGATGATTATGAATCCGGTGTGATTAAAAAGCATGAGAATACCAGAGCAGATAAAGAGATTGATCGTATTCGGCATGTGGACGCATGCAGTGCCCAGACAGGACCTATTTTCCTGGCTTATCGTTCCAAAAAAGAGATAAACAGCATTGTTTCAGAGGTAAAAGCGGAGCAAAAACCGATATATGATTTTATATCTGAGGATAGAATTGAACATTGTGTCTGGAGGATTGCAAATCCGGTTATGATTGAGGAACTGAAAGATGCGTTTGAAAATATTCCAAATCTTTATATTGCAGATGGCCATCACCGTGCTGCTTCAGCGGTAAAAGTTGGATTGGGAAGAAGAAATGAAAAGCCGGATTATACGGGTGAAGAGGAATATAATTATTTCCTATCTGTATTATTCCCGGATGATCAGTTGTTCATTATGGATTATAATCGTACGGTTAAGGATCTGAACGGATATAGTAAAAGTGAATTTATAGAAAAACTGAAAGAGAATTTTATAGTAAAAGCAGTTGGAAAAGAAGGATTTTCTCCAAAAGAGAAGCATACCTTTGGAATGTATCTTGACAGCGACTGGTATGAGTTGAAGATCAGGGAAGAGCTGATCAGTGATGATCCGGTAAAATCTTTGGATGTATCTCTTTTGCAGAATTATTTGCTGGAACCAATTCTGGGAATTTCCAATCCTAAAACAGATCGACGTATTGATTTTATCGGAGGCATACGTGGACTAAAAGAATTGGAACGAAGAGCGGATTCTGATATGAGGGTATCTTTTTCTATGTATCCGACAACGATTGGTGAATTGTTTGCTGTGGCAGATGCTGATCTGTTAATGCCGCCAAAGTCCACCTGGTTTGAGCCAAAGTTAAGAAGTGGTTTATTTATTCATTTGATTTAAAAATTCAATAGAAAAAAGTTATTGACTGCCATAGCTGATTGGTATTGGTTTATGGTGGTCTTTTTTTACATATGTCTGGAATAATAAGATAGATTGTGATAAAATATTTCGTGTAAAGCACGAAATACTAATAAGAAATAAGGACGGTGTAAAAATGGCAACAGTTGATATTAACACAAAAATGATCACATTACTTGGAGATCCATTAAAACAGTCTTTTGCCGCTCAGATGCAGAACTGCGGATATGAAGCAGCAGGACTTAACATGATTTATTTCTACACGGAAGTAGATAATGAGCATTTGGCAGATGTTGTAAATGGTATTCGTTATATGAATTTTGCAGGTTTTGCAGTAACAAAACCAAATAAAGTGAAAGTTCTGGAATACTTAGATGAGTTAGATCCGTTATGTGAAAAGATGGGAGCTTCTAATACAGTTGTAAAGACTCCAGAAGGTAAATTAGTCGGATATAATACAGATGGTATTGGATTTGTAAGATCCATTGAAAGAGATGGTAACATCAAAGTTGATGAAAATACATACTTCTGTATCGGTGCAGGCGGAGCAGGACGTGCTATGTGTTCTGCATTGGCTTATTATGGTGCTAAGAAGATCTATATTATGGATTATTTTGAAGATTCCAGCAAATCTTTAGTAGAAGATATTAATAAGAACTTTGCTCCGGTAGCTGAATATGTAGAATATGGTGATTTCTCTAAAGCTCCGGAAGTCAATGTAGTTATGAATGCAAGCGGTATTGGCATGGGATCTCATATTGGAGAAAATCCAATGCCGAAAGAATATGTGAAAGCAGATCAGTTCTATTTTGATGCATGCTATAATCCTGCTAAGACTCAGTTTTTATTGGATGCAGAAGAAGCAGGTGCTACGATTTTGAATGGTTTAGGCATGTCTTTATATCAGGGTGCAGCTCAGATTGAATACTGGACAGGTCAGGAACCTCCGATTGATGCAATGCGTCAGAAATTACTTGATATTATTTCAGAGAAGTAAATATTACAAATATAATATATTACCAAGACCCGCTTTTGCGGGTCTTGATTTGCCAGAGCATGAAATTAAGGGAAATGTTATATAGACATTTCTTTTTTTTTGTGTTAAAATATCACGTGATTGGCATAATGAGCTGATTTGTACGACTTTATTTAGGAGGAGTGATTTAACATGGCAACACTTAAGACAGTTCTTACGGTTTTATTTATAATAGTATGCATTGTATTGACAGTGCTCGTTTTACTTCAGGAAGGAAAAGATGCAGGTTTAGGATCTATGACAGGAGCGGCTCCAACAGGAACTTATTGGAGTCAGAATAAAGGTCGGTCTAAAAAAGCAAGAATTATTCAGGTTACGACAGTATTTGCTCTGTTATTTTTTGTACTAGCCGGAATCCTTTCTTCCAGATTATTTTAGTATAAAGATCATGATAAGACGGCACTTCTTAATTATGCTTAAGAGGTGCTTTTTTATTGTATAGAAAATTTATCTGAAATTTCCTATACAATAAAACACTCTGCTTTGCGTGCCGATGCATAAAGTGACACAAAATTACAGATACTTTTTGTATTTGGAGGGACTATGAGTAAACAAGAATTATATGAAGCAAGAAAGAAAATCGTCTATGATATTATTCAGGACGAGATATATAAACCATTAAAATTAAAAGAATTTTCGTATCTTCTGCAGGTGCCGGCGGATGAACGATGGGAATTAAAACAGATTTTGGACGAATTGATCGACGAAGGAAAGATTAGCATTACAAAAAGAGGAAAATATACAAAGCTAGAAAAAGGAATTTTGATGGGCATTTTTGATGCTACAGGTCGAGGATTTGGTTTCGTAGAAGTAGAGGGAGAAGACGAAGACTACTTTATTCCGGAACAGGATACGATGGATGCGATGCATCATGATACGGTATTGATGCAGGTAACGGTAGCGCATGCGCAGTCCAGGAAGCGAAAAGAAGGCAGAATTATTAAGATTCTGGAAAGAGGCACGACTCAGCTTGTTGGGACATTTCAAAAAAACAACAATTTCGGTTTTGTGATACCGGATAATCAAAAATTTGGAAAAGATATCTTTCTATCTAAGGCAGAAAGTAAAAATCTTGTTGATGGACATAAAGTAGTTGTTCAGATCATGAATTATGGAGATGCAGATCATAAGCCGGAAGGCAGAATTATTGAGATTCTCGGACATGCGAATGATCCGCGTGTGGATATTTTATCTGTTGTGAAAGCATACGATGTTCCGGTGGAATTTCCACAGGATGTGATGAGTCAGGTGAAAAAGGTTAGAGATGAAGTTTCCAGATCTGATCTAGCAGGCCGTATGGATATACGTGATTGGCAGATGGTGACGATTGATGGCGAAGATGCGAAGGATCTGGATGATGCGATCACACTTACCCGTCAGGATTATGGCTATCAACTGGGAGTGCATATTGCGGATGTGAGCCATTATGTCACAGAAAATTCTGCGCTTGACAAAGAGGCGGTCAGCCGTGGGACAAGCATTTATCTGATCGACAGGGTTATTCCGATGCTTCCGCATAAATTATCCAATGGAATCTGTTCCTTAAATGCAGGAGTTGACAGACTGGCACTTAGTTGTATTATGGATATCGATCATAAGGGAAAAATCATTGCTCATAAAATTGCTGAAACCGTTGTAAAGGTGGATGAGCGTATGACTTATACGAGTGTGGCGAAGATAGTGGAAGATCATGATGAGGAAGAATGCAATCGATATCACGAATTGGTTTCCATGTTTGAACTTATGAAAGAACTATCTGATATTTTAAGAGAACGCCGTCATGAAAGAGGTTCCATCGATTTTGATTTTCCGGAATCAAAAATATTGCTGGATGATGATGGAAAGCCGGTAGATATTCAGCCATATGATCGAAACTGTGCAACGAAGATCATTGAAGATTTTATGCTTGCGGCGAATGAAACGATTGCGGAAGATTTCTTTTGGCAGGAAATCCCTTTTTTATATCGTACGCATGAAAGCCCGGATCCGGAAAAGATCCAGAAGCTGGGAATTTTTGTCCGAAATTTCGGCTATTATATGAAAAATGGTACAAAAGAGCGTATTCATCCAAAAGAGATTCAAAAACTGCTCAATAAAATTGAAGGAACAGAAGAAGAGGCGTTGATCAGCCGGCTGGCGTTACGTTCGATGAAACAGGCGAAATATACAGTCAATAATATCGGGCATTTTGGTCTTTCTGCAAATTATTACTGTCATTTTACTTCGCCGATTCGTCGTTATCCCGATTTGCAGATCCATCGGATCATCAAGGAAAATCTACATGGATGTTTGAACCGAAAACGAATTCGTCACTATGATCAGATATTACCGAAGATTGCGGATTCCAGCTCCAAGACAGAGCGCCGTGCAGAAGAGATGGAGCGGGAAGTGATCAAGATGAAGAAAGTTGAATATATGGAACAGCATATTGGCGATACGTATGTTGGAGTTATTTCCGGTATTACGACATGGGGGATCTATGTTGAATTATCGAATACGATCGAAGGTATGATCAGGGTTGCAGATATGACCGATGACTTTTATAATTATGATGAACAGAGTTATTCCATGATTGGAGAGCGGACGGGGCGTGCATTTGAACTTGGAATGCGTATCCTGGTCCGAGTAAAGAAAACAGATAAGTTGCTCCGTACCATTGATTTTGAGTTATATGAGGAAGAAGGTGAATAGGATATGGCGAAACAAAACGGAATTAAATTGATTGCGAATAATAAAAAAGCCAGGCATGATTATTTTATAGAAGAAACGTATGAGGCCGGTATTGCACTTCATGGGACAGAAGTAAAATCTCTTCGGATGGGACAGTGCAGTATCAAAGAGGCGTTTATTAGTATTGATCGCGGAGAGATTTTTATTAATCGTATGCATATTAATCCTTATGAAAAGGGAAATATTTTTAATAAAGATCCTCTCCGCGTGAAAAAACTCCTGATGCACAAGGGAGAAATCTATCGAATGGAAAGTAAAGCACAGATAAAGGGTTATACGATCGTGCCTTTAAAAGTGTATTTCAAAGGAAGCCTGGTGAAAGTGGAGATCGGACTTGCAAAAGGCAAGAAATTATACGATAAACGTCAGGATATTGCCAAAAAGGATCAGAAAAGGGAAGCACAGCGTGAATTAAAGATGCAGCTGCGTTAAAAGTGAAAAGAAATGTAATCTATATATTGACATTGTCTGAAGCAATATGTATAATATTAGTTAATGATAGCTGATTATCTGTCTGCAACCGGTAATCTTGATTATTTTATCAGGGCTTGTACTGGTTTCGACGGGGATTTTGAAAGTTGGGAAGCCATTCGGAGGGACCACGTTACGGTGCGAACTTAAATATAAACGCAGATAATAAATTAGCGTACGCTGCCTAATTGCAGCTGCCCGCTCCATACCACCTACAGTATGGAATCCGGGTATCAAACTCTGTAGGACACTCATCTGGTAAAGCTTTGCATCAGGTGAAGTAATATGAAGCTACTAAAGTCGGCAGCCTGTTCATGGGCGTCCGACGGAGGGAATGTTAAAACATGAACTGTAATGGGAGATGCCTGACCGGACGAGTTTTCGGACGCGGGTTCGATTCCCGCCAGGTCCACTTTTCTAAAAATCGCACAGATAAGCCAAAGATTTTAAGAATGGCTTGTCTATGCGATTTTTTTATAGCCTGATCATTTATCTATATGAATATACTAATATCCCCTCAGTTATTTTGGCGACAAACTTTACAAGCGAGTTTTTTGGACATTTACGTTTCATAATTGTATGTGTTTTCCTACCTCCTTTTACTAAAGAATTCTATTCACAATTTGATTATACCATAAATGCTTTTTTTTGACATGTTTATATGATATAATGAACAAAATTCAATTCATAACAATGAGCATAGGTTAAAAAAGAAAAGGATAAAAAGTAAAATTTATGCGCTCGTTTCTTAAAATTGGGAACGGGCGTATCATTATATGGAGAAAGTACAGATGAGTAAGTATCAATTGATTGCATTAGATATGGACGGAACCTTGTTAAATTCAAAGAAAGAAATTTCCAGGGAAAGTATCCGCATGATAAAAAAAGCGGCGGATGCAGGTAAGTACGTTGTCCTGAATACCGGGCGGGGACCATCGGAACTTCGGGATTATGCTGATCTGATACCGGAATTGAGGTATATGAATTGTACGAGTGGTGCGCTGATTTATGATTGGAAAGAACGAAAGACCATCTATTCGAATCCATTATCGGTAGAGATGATACGACAGATTATGGACATTGCAAAAGAAGAAGATACGATGCTTCAGTTTCTATCGTTGGAATCTTTTGTACAAAAGGATCGTTGGGAAAAAATGGATCAGTATCATATGGGAATTTATAAGGATATGTTTAGAATAGTTGCAAAAAAACCAGAAGATATCTATAAATTTTATGATACCGCTCCATTTCCAATGGAAAAACTAAATATTCATCATACATCTGCGGAGGCACGTGCAAGAACAGAAAAGCGGATCAGAGATAACGGTTTGGACGTTTCTATGGTTTATTCCGAAATTGCCTCGTTGGAAATCTCCGCGAAGGGTGTGGATAAAGGCATTGGATTGAAAAAACTATGTGAATATCTTGGGATTTCGATAGAAAATGTAATTGCTGTCGGAGATGCGGATAATGATCTGGGAGCGTTAAGATCGGTAGGTTTGGCGATCGCTATGGGTAATGCGAAAGAAAATATCAAGAGAGAAGCAGATGTTGTGGTTGCAGACTGCGATCATGAAGGCTGTGCGGAGGCAATCGAAAAGTATCTGCTTTGAATTTTGGGTCAAAAATCTGTTTGCAGGCCGGAAGAAAATCACAATAATGGTTTTCGTTCAAAAATTCACAGGTTACTTGACAGAACCCTTAAAAAAGTATAAAATTTATTTGTTGTACTTATGTACAAAAATTGAATAAGGAGGTGGCCTGTGAAATGATGATATATGTGATTGTCGCTATGATTGCTTTAGTGATCGGAGTTGCGGGTGGTACTGTTTTTGGAATTAATAAGCAGAAGTCCCAGGATGCAGCAACAATTGGAGATGCCGAGACAAAAGCAAGGGTTATTATAGATGACGCATTGAAGAATGCAGAAGCAACAAAACGCGAAGCAAGTCTTGCAGTGAAAGAAGAGACGATCAAGGCGAAGAATGAGTTTGAAAAAGAAACAAAAGAACGCCGTGCCGAACTGCAGAGATACGAAAAGCGTGTGTTGGGTAAAGAAGAAGCGATTGAACGTAAGTCAGATACTCTGGATCGAAAGGAAGCATCATTAGCTTCCAGGGAATCTAATCTGAATAAGCAGAAGGCTGAAGTAGAAAAGCTTCAGGCAAAACATTTACAGGAACTGGAACGTATTTCCGGATTAACCTCTGAACAGGCAAAAGAATATTTATTAACTATGGTTGAAGACGATGTGAAGCATGAGACAGCTGTCATGATCAAAGAGATGACAACGAAGGCGAAGGAAGAAGCTTCAAAGAAAGCGAAAGAGTATGTGGTTACCGCGATTCAAAAGTGTGCTGCGGATCATGTTGCTGAGACGACGATTTCTTTAGTTCAGCTGCCTAACGACGAGATGAAAGGTAGAATCATTGGTCGTGAAGGACGTAACATTCGTACATTAGAAACTATGACAGGAGTAGATCTGATTATTGATGATACTCCGGAAGCTGTTATTTTATCAAGCTTTGACCCGGTTAGAAGAGAGATTGCAAGGATCGCACTTGAAAAATTGATTGTGGATGGACGAATTCATCCCGCAAGAATTGAAGAAATGGTAGAAAAAGCAACGAAAGAAGTAGATGCGATGATGAAAGAAGAAGGCGAGGCTGCTACTTTGGAAGTTGGAGTACATGGCATTCATCCGGAACTGGTTCGCTTATTAGGAAAGATGAAATTCCGTACCAGCTACGGTCAAAATGCATTAAAGCATTCTATTGAAGTTGCTCATTTGTCAGGGTTACTGGCTGCAGAGATTGGTGTAGATATCCGTATGGCGAAGCGTGCAGGTTTATTGCATGACATCGGTAAGTCTATTGACCATGAAATTGAAGGATCTCATATTCAGATTGGTGTTGATTTATGTCGAAGATATAAAGAGTCACCACTTGTTATCAATGCTGTTGAGGCTCACCATGGAGATGTAGAACCTCAATCATTAATTGCGTGTATTGTACAGGCAGCAGATACGATTTCTGCTGCAAGACCAGGTGCTCGTCGGGAAACGTTGGAAAGCTATACAACCCGATTAAAACAGCTGGAGGATATTGCAAATGCATATAAAGGTGTTGATAAAACTTTTGCAATTCAGGCAGGTAGAGAAATCCGTGTTATGGTAGTTCCAGAACAGGTAAGTGACAGTGATATGGTTATTTTGGCTAGAGATATTTCGAAACAGATTGAAGCTGAATTGGAATATCCGGGACAGATTAAAGTAAATGTAATCCGTGAGTCCCGTGCTACAAGCTATGCAAAATAACGACAAAATAGTTGTCATGGATAGAAAATCAGCGATAGATGGAATACATTTCATCTATCGCTTTTTAATTGTATAGGAAATTCCGCTGAAATTTCCTATACAATAAAAACGCTCCGCGAGGATGCGACCAGATGCATAAAGAAACATGACTGCTTACAGCAGTCTGCATCTGGCGCGCAAAGCGAAGCAAGTCCCTCAGGGACTGAGGGATTTAGGGAGTTCGAGGCGGACTTGTCCGCTTTGTTCTTTTACGCGAAGGCACAAGGCAAGCGGAAATGCTTGAATTTCCATTTGCCGCCGCACGCGAACCGGATGAAACTCGCAGAGAGTGTTTCATCCGGTTTTATGAGAAATTCTTTCGTACATATCTGTATAATATTAAAATAAAATGAGGTATCATAAAATATAGAATTTATTATAATAATAATGAGGAGGCTTATATGGGAGACTATAAGAGAATTCGACAGGAATTGATGTATCAGGGGAAAGTGGTTGGCTTTTATAAAGATATTTTAGAACTGCCAAACGGAAATATTGTAGAATGGGATCTGGTGAAGCATCCAGGCGCAGCGGCAATTATTCCAGTACTGGATGATGGAAGGATTATTTTGGTAAAACAGTATCGAAATGCACTGGGGTACAAGACTCTCGAAATTCCTGCCGGAGGTATTGAAAAAGGAGAAACAGCACTTCAATGTGTTGCAAGAGAAATTGAAGAGGAGACAGGATATCGTTCGGATCATATTATGCCGTTGATTGAAGTTATTACTGCTATCGGATTTTGCGATGAAAAAATACCGATTTTTGTAGCGACTAATCTAGTAAAAACGATGCAGCATCTTGATGAAGATGAAGAAATTGATCTGGAGATCATGAGTCTTGATGAAGCGGTGGCATTGATATTAGATGGAACCATCATCGACAGTAAAACAGTTTCCGGAATTTTGGCATATAAAGAAACGATAACGAAATAGCATATTTAACAGATATTCTGCATATATATTTCATTGGATATTATTTTAGGGGATGAAAATATGAGCAGATATCGAAAAATCGGACTTGCTGTTATGATCATAGGTGTTGCTGCAGGCTCACTTTTTGCCAATATGACGTATAAGGCGAATTATTATTTTTTAGCAGATTTGAACATGGATCTGGCAGTCATCAAAAATATGGACCATATATATATTGCACATTATGCAGTGTATATTCTTGGAAAACGTTTATTTCAACTTTTCGTGTTAGTAATTATTTTTCGTTTTTTTGTTGTGGAAGCAATTATAGCGATATCAGGATTTACGGCATCTTTTGTATTTTCTGTTTTTATTACATATCAGCTTTTGCAGACAGGTTTTAGTGGAGTGGGAATTATTTTAACTGCTATGTTCCCGCAATGGATTTTTTATGGAGCTGCGATTTACTGGTGGATCCAATGCGAGGAAAAAAAGGGGAAAAGAGAAGCATTTCGATTTTATCTCACTTTTTCATGTTTGTTCGTACTTGGGATTTTAACGGAAATATTCGTAAATCCCAGATTGTTACTTTTGTAAATGAGTTGACGGAATTGTCAAAACAATAGTATAATATGTACAAAGAGACGGTATTTTTCGTATGAAAAATTATAAAAATACAATAAGGTAGGGTGATGAATATGTCATATAAGATTACAGAACTGGATCCGTTATTAAAGCGTTTTGAAACGGACATTGACAACCGTATGAAACAATATGAAGGCAAAAGAACTGTTTTGTTAAAAGATTCAGATTCGTTGATCAATTTTGCGAACGGACATGCATATTATGGAATTCATAAAGCAGATGGCGGCTGGTATTATCGTGAATGGGCGCCTGGTGCTGATAAGATGTTTTTCATGGGTGAATTCAATGATTGGGATAAGACCTCCCATCCGATGAAGAAGTTGGAAAATGGCGTTTATGAGATTTTCTTAGAAGGTGAAGATGCTTTATGGAATGGCTGCAAAGTGAAAGCAGTCGTAGTTCATGACGGAGAGGTTTTGGAAAGAATACCAACTTATGCAACAAGAGTTGTTCAGGATCCTGAGACAACGGCATTTTGTGCGGAGATCTGGGATGTTTACGCTCCTTTTGAATGGAGTGATCAGGATTTTGAAGGGGAAGAGGTTCCGTTGATTTATGAATGCCATATTGGTATGGCACAGAATAAATATGGCATCGGCACTTATGAGGAATTTCGTGATAATACATTGCCTCGTATAAAAGAACTGGGATATAATACGATTCAGATTATGGCGATTATGGAGCATCCGTATTATGGTTCTTTTGGATATCAGGTATCGAACTTCTTTGCGGCATCTTCCAAATACGGTACACCGGAAGATTTAAAATCTCTGATCAATACGGCTCATAAGATGGGAATTCGTGTGTTATTGGATGTTGTTCATTCCCATGCTGTTAAGAATACAAATGAAGGTATCAATATGTTTGATGGTACAGAATATCAGTTCTTCCATAGTGGAGCGAAAGGAGATCATGAAGCGTGGGGTACCAAATTATTTAATTACGATAAGAATGAAGTTCTTCATTTCTTATTGTCAAATTTGAAATTCTGGATGGATGTATATCATTTTGATGGGTTCCGTTTTGATGGGGTAACCTCGATGATCTACAAAGATCATGGATTAGGAAGCAGTTTTGACTGCTATGATAAATATTACAGTTTAAATACAGAGACGGATGCGCTCGTATATCTGCAGTTAGCGAATGAACTGATCCACGAATTGAATCCAAAGGCAGTTACGATTGCGGAAGATATGTCCGGCATGCCGGGAATGTGTCTTCCGATTGAAGACGGCGGTATGGGATTTGATTATCGTCTTGCGATGGGAACTCCGGATTATTGGATTCGTACATTGAAGGAATTGAGCGATGAACAGTGGGATGTTTGGAAGATGTGGGATGAGCTGACCGGAAGACGTCCGGCTGAAAAGGTAATCGGATATGTAGAATCACATGATCAGGCCCTGGTTGGCGATAAGACGATTATGTTCCGCCTATGTGATGCAGATATGTATTGGGGTATGGAAGTGAAGTCGCAGAATATGGTGATTGACCGTGGAGTTGCGCTTCATAAGATGATTCGTCTGGTTACACATTCTCTGTCGGGGGATGGCTATTTGAACTTTATGGGAAATGAATTTGGACATCCTGAATGGATCGATTTTCCACGTGAAGGCAATGACTGGAGTTATCATTACTGCAGACGTCAGTGGCACTTGGTAGATGACCATAACCTGCGTTACTATTTCCTGAATGATTTTGATAAAGCGATGATCAAATTGTCAAAGGAGAGCAATCTGCTTGCATCCCGTCCACATAATCTCTGGATGGATTGCGATGGCAATATGCTGATCTATGAAAGAGCGGGCTTGCTATTTATTTTTAACTTCCATCCGACATGGTCGAAGGATGGATATTGGATTCCAACTCTTGAAACTGGCAAGTATCAGGTTGTGCTTAGTACGGATTCTTCTGCATTTGGAGGTAATGGACAGATTTCGGAAGACTATGTATATGAAGCAAAAGAAGTGACGAATACATGGGAAGAAGAAGTTGTAACGAAGATTCCTGATCCGGAGAATGAAGGAGAATTTATTGAAAAGAAAGTAATGGAACAGAAATCCAGCACCAAGAAAGGATTCCAGTTCTATTCACCGGCACGTACAGCTGCTGTGTTGAAAAAAGTAGATTAAATTACAACTTTACAAAAAAATTTATCTGCGATATAATGAGACAATCAATTGCCCTGTCTTTTTAGATGGGGCAATTCTATGTCACCGGATGAATATGGTGGATATCGATACGTTAGGAGAGAATAAAATGAATAAGAAAAACAAAAAGATGAATGTCAGAACGATTACGATGACGGGATTGTTTGGAGCGTTGTCAGCGGTATTGATGATGTTCAGTTTTAATGTTCCGTTAATGCCAAGTTTTATTAAAATGGATTTTTCAGAGCTTCCTGCTTTGATTGCAGCGTTTTCAATGGGACCTCTATCAGGAGCTATGGTGTGTCTGGTTAAAAATTTGATTAATGTTATGTTTTCAACGACAGGAGGGGTTGGTGAGTTTTCCAATTTTATTTTAGGATGTGCATTTGTCATCCCTGCGGGAGTCATTTATAAGAAAAATAAAAACAAAAAATCTGCATTGATCGGCTCATTGGCCGGAGCTGTATTTATGGCGGTATTCAGCGTATTTTCAAATTATTTTATTGTATATCCGGTATACAGCATGTTTATGCCAATGGATGCGATCGTGGGTATGTATCATAAAATTTATCCGGGAATTGATAATCTGCTGCAAGCATTGATTATTTTTAACATGCCATTTACTTTTATCAAAGGTTTGTTCAGCATCCTGATTACATTTATTATTTACAAACATATTTCCCCGATTATTAAGGGAACGAATCGTTAATACGAAGCTGATGCACTTGTCTGCTATAAAGAAAAGTCTCCAATATTTGGATTGGGGACTTTTCTTATATCTTAAAATATGATAATATTGCATTAGATAGTTTTTTAAGGAGGAAAATATGGCAGTTAAGATTATTACAGATGGGGCGTGTGACCTCGAAACGGAGTTTTTAAAACTGCATGATGTTTTATGTGTGCCATTTTACGTTTCTTTTGATGGAGAAATATATAAAAAAGAAAAGATTGAGATTGGAGTTCGTGAGTTTTATCAGAAGATGATCGATGAGCCGGAGGTATTTCCGAGGACATCTCTGCCGGCTGTGAACGATTATATCGATATATTTGAACCATTGGTGAAAGCCGGGGATGAAGTTATCTGCATTTGTTTTACCTCTCATTTGAGCGGTTCTTTTAATTCGGCATCAAATGCTAAGATGATCATCGAAGAAGATTATCCGGAGGCGAAGATCAGTGTGATCAATTCTTACTGTGCTACGGTGACGCAGGCAAGTTTTGTTACAGAAGCGGTAAAAATGCGCGATGAAGGATTTTCTTATGAGAATATCGTAGAGTGTCTGGAAGCTACAAAGTTGAATGCTAAGATTTTCTTTACTGTGGGTAATCTGGATTATTTGATTCATGGCGGCCGAATCGGAAAGATGGCAGGAAAAGCGGGCAATGTCCTGAATTTAAAACCATTGATCATATTGGACAAAGGCGAAGTTACCAGTGGAGGAATTGCAAGAAGCCGTAAGAAGTCCCTGTTAAAGGTTTTGGATATAATGAAAGACTTTTTTACAAAAAAGGGAAATGATATTAATGATTATGTAATTAATGTCGGATATGGATACGACGAAGCTGAGGGTCATGCTTTTCATCAAAAAGTACAGGAGTTGGCAAAAGAATTAGGATATCAGGAGGAGATTCCGATCCTTCAGATTGGAGCGACGATTGCGGTGCATACCGGTCCTCATGCGATTGGAATCGGGGTAACTCAGCGTTACAAAGCTTTATAAAGAAAGAGAAAGACAGGATGGCGTTTGACCTCCTGTCTTTTATTTGCGCGAAAGCGCAAGTCGTGTTTGATCCGGTTAAAAACGAGCATTTGTCTTTTTTACAAATTTATCGGCATCGACGATGAACCTTTCATGCGTACAGTAGCCTGCACGGCCCGTCTGATCCGTGATTTCTGCTTGAAAGCACAGGCGTTTGCGATCAATCTCTGTTAAACAGCATTTGCATGTAACAGTTTGTCCGACAGGAGTTGCACTTAAATGCTGAATATTAAGGACTGTGCCGACGCTTGTCATGCCTTCATCTAATTTTCCGTCGAGCAAAGCAACAGCAGCTTTTTCAACTAATAAAGCCATGGCAGGAGTTGCATAAACCGGAAGGCTTCCACTTCCCCAGACTTTGGCAATATGTTGTTCGTCAACTTCTTCTGTAATTGAAATTGTATCACCAATTGTTAAATTCATAGCATTACTCTCTCTTTCTTTCTTTCTCGTTATTATAATCTCTTGCATTTATTATAGCAAAGTGTCTGTCTGTTTTCTATATGAAAATAATATTTATACTAGGTAATTGCGAAACTCGTTAAACTCGTTCACAATCTTGGACCCAAACAGGGA
>JAUNOI010000018.1 GCA_030531165.1 Lachnospiraceae bacterium | reverse complement strand
TCAGGGACTGAGGGATTTAGGGAGTTCGAGGCGGACTTGTCCGCTTTGTTCTGTTTTCTCATAAATAACACTAAAAGGGTTGACAATTGTAACACAATATTCTATACTAAAAACAGGTTTACAATTGTCATACGAATTAAGGAGTGGTAGATGATGAAGAATACAATACAGCCGAGTGAATGGATTATTATGGAGAAATTATGGGAGAAAAGTCCGAGAACGATTATGCAGATCTTTCATAGCGTAGAGGAAGATCCCGGATGGTCAAAAAGCACTGTGAATACGATGATAAGAAGAATGACAGCGAAAGGCATGATTTATTATGAAGAAGGGGCGAAAGCAAAGCAGTTTTATCCGAATATTAAGAGAGAAGATGCGGCGATAGCGGAGACAAAGAACTTGCTGAATAAAGTTTATCAGGGATCGGTAGCAATGATGATGAATACGTTGGTAAAGAAACACAAATTTAGTAAGGAAGAGATACAGGAGATGCAGGCATTGCTTGATGAATTAGGGGAGGAATAGTATATGGCAGATCATTTGATATTTTCGACAATCGTTATCTTAGTGGTTTTATTGGTTCGGTATGTGCTGGGAAATCACATCTCACAAAGACTAAAGTACGCCCTGTGGCTGATCGTGGCACTGCGTCTACTTGTGCCGTTTAATACGATCGAAAGTCCTTACAGTTTGATGAATATCGTGCATGTTGAAGATGTAGCTATCACGGAGAGGGAGCCGCAGGCGGAAACTGAGATAGTAGAAACATCGGAAGATACACATCAAACATCAAAGAGAATAACTGATATTCCGAAGGCGAAAGAGACAAAGAACCAAAAACGTTCATTATCTATGGCATTGATCTTAAAAAGTATCTGGCTTATCGGTTTTACCGGATGTATGTTAGCTGTTATAGCCAGCAATATACGTTTTTATATAAAATTGCGCAAGAACCGAATTTATTTATTCGATTATAAGAAGATAAAGGTATATCAGACAGATTTTATTGATTCTGCCTGTTTATATGGAATGATACCTTCTATTTATGTGAATTCAAAGGAAAATCATGAGTATATCCTGATCCATGAATATATGCATTTTTGCCATTTGGATTTTCTCTGGGCGGTTGTCAGATGCGTTTGTGTGTCTCTTTACTGGTTTCATCCGCTGGTGTGGCTGTGTGCGTATCTGTCGCTTCAGGACGGCGAGCTTGCATGTGATGAAGCTGTTATTCATAGGATAGGAGAAGAACATCGGAAGAGTTATGGACAACTGTTGATTCAGATGATCCAACCGAATGGCAAAAGGAATCTCCTGCTGTGTTCCACGAATGCATCCGGAAGTAAAAGCGGTATGAAAAAGAGGATTCAGATGATCGTGAAAAATCCAAAGACGAGAATCCTTTCTCTTTTGATCATAACGGTGATCTGTGCGGGTTTAGCGGTGACGGTTTTTACTGCGGCCAATATCCATCCGTCAAGTTCGGTGTTATTAGAAGATGATGATGCAGAACCTGTGGAAGTAACAAAAGAAGAGAAATTTTTTATGGAATTGGTTTTGGAACAGGCGATGCAGGATTATGATCTGACGGAACGGATGAAAAAAAATGTGATCTATTATCGACTGGGTGACAGTTTGCATATTGACAATGATCCAGAAGGCGAATCTGGCAATCGCCTGCGGTTTGATATAACGACGGATAAGGATGGCAGAATGACTTCTTTTGTATCAAAAGAATATGGATTTATTGACAATTTGAAGGAACAGACCTATCTATCTGATCTGGAAGCACGGATTTTGGTCGTATACTTCGCAAAACTTACGGAAGCAACGACAACAGAGAATTTAAAGGCCGTTGAAAATGCCAGCCACTATGATGATGAACGATATAAAACATATATTGATATGCGGAATCATGATGAATATGTAGTAGATCTCGCACATCATTGTATTGTCTATTATATGCAGCATACGATCTATACAAAGGAAAAGGGGAATGTGATTACGATTCCAGTAAAAGATGAGAATAAGAATTACCGCATTTTGGAGGAATATAGGGAGACAGATGGAAGACAGGAATTTCATATACCATTTACACTGAAAAAACGTGCATTGGTATCGATCGTGCTGGATTGCCCGGATGATGCAAAAGGTTTTGAAGTGCGCCTTGAGAAAAAAGACGATACCGGTTGGACGGATCAGCAGAACGAATTGACCATTCAGCCAGGAGAAGACAGTATTCAATATGAACCGGTAGGATTGGATGAGGGAAGTTATCGTTATGTATTTATACCTACAGTGAAAAAATTCATGGTGCGGCTGGAGATGCAGTATTATAAAGCGGGCAACACGAGTGCTGCCAAAGCACAGGAAATTTCTCCAGATGATTGGGAGACACAGGAGATGATCTTTACAAAAAAAGATCAAGAACCATTATGGTATGCGTTTCATTTGGATAAAGACGGACAGGTGAACCTGGATATTGATTTTGAATGTTGCAGGCAAAAAGAAAATAAAGTCAAAATGACCATGTATAAAAGATCAGAATCCATATTTCATACAAAGAAGAAAGTATGGACAGAGACATTTGAAAGCAGCGATGATAAGACTTCATATCATAAAATGCTGACAGAGGGAGATTATTATTTGAAATTTGAAAAGGCAGAACCAGAAGCAAATGGGTATGTTTCCTTTCTATTTGAATAAATTATCTGAAAATTCTGAACTTTTAAAAATATTCAAAAAAAGTATTGACAATTAAAAATAATAGTGTATAATAACAGTATAAAGTAAATCAAACAAAGAAAAAGGTAATACAATTTCTTAGGATTGTTTGATTAATCTAAACAAGGAGGTACGGACCACCAAAAACATAATTTTATTTTAAAGGTTCAAATATTAAGAATAGGAGGACAGACCACCAGACAGTATTATTTCATTTCAAATTTATTTTACTTAAGAGAAAGTGTTCAAACCAGAGAAGCATTGAATCGGTGAGTACAGCATTCGTCATTCAAGAATCATAAAGAGTAAGAAGAATAAATAAGGGCTAATGACCACTTGAACTTAAAAAATACAACTGAATATAGGAGAAATATAATTATTTGTATAAAAAGTTAAAGGGGGAAAGACCACCAGGATAATTTATTACTAAGAACTTATTTTACTAACGTATGATACCATATTAGTCGTGTAATAATCCATTAATTATAAGTCATTTATTTTTCAAAAGTCGTTTTATAACTCTTAAACAACAGATAATTTTTATAAAGATTTAGAAACACATATTGATTATTCTAAGAAAGGAATTTAAGATTTCATGATTGAAGAATCATTATAAGGGCGGATATCTTAACCATATATGATAAGATATCCGCCCTATTTCTTTGCTGTATAGGAAACTGATCCGAATTTCCTATGCAGCAAAAACGCTCCGCATTGTTCCTTTCCTTTTGTTCTCAAATATGATATCTTTAAAAGAGAATATTTGTTAGAAAGCGAGGTAAACTATATGTATTATTTACCGAATGGAACAAAGGTCTGTGGATTCTATGAGTGTGAGAAATGCGGAAAGAGATTTCTGGATGTGAAGGTTATGCCGCTCATAAACTGCCCGGATTGCAGCATGGACGTCGACATGGAGATTGGACCGGATGAAGAGATGCCGGATTTGGATCCGACAGCAAAATTAATTCAGGTATGCGAAGGGGAAGAAGATGTTGAGAAGATGGACACATTATTAAGCCTTGCAATCACCGGCGGCGATTATGAATGGATTTAGAAAATTTAGAATAAATCAGGAGGAAGAAATAATGGCAGTAAATAAAATAACAAAATTTGATCTTGTAGAAAAGGCGGATGCAGCAGTGGTAGATTTTTATGCGGATTGGTGCGGACCATGTGCAATGCTATCTCCGATTGTGGATAAGATTTCTGATGAATACAAAGATGTGGATTTCTTTAAATTCGACATCGATGCGGATATGAATACAGCGATTAAGTATGGAATTGTGAATATTCCGACATTGCTGTTCTTCAAAAATGGCAATAAGGTTGGACAGGTTGTAGGATATATGGAAGAATCCGCTTTGAAAGCTGAGCTGGATAGAGTTTTTCAGTAGAAAGTTAGAGGCATCATATGGCAGTTCGATTGAATGAAGATCAAGAGATTGTAAAGAAGATCCAGGAAGGTTTAAAAAGAAAAGATGGCTATTGTCCCTGCAAACTTCCGATGATTCCGGAGAATAAATGCATGTGCCAGGAATTTCGCGAGCAGATTGCAGATTCTGATTTTGAGGGATATTGTCATTGCAGGCTTTATTACAAAAGCAAAGATTGAGACAAAGAAAGCGTATTGTTGAGGGAAACAATACGCTTTCTTTGTTGTATAGGAAATTTTCTATACAACAAAAACGCTCCGCGGGATGTGCATAATGTGCCGGGTATCGCACGCTAACCAGATGGAGTTTTCAAAATACGTTTTATCCGGCCGAATATCATTTTAGGGAAGCATGTTCTTTGATATAATCAATCTCTTTGTACATAGAATCATATTCATCCTGTATTTTTTCGTCTGAAACATAGGCCTGCACATCGGTCGGATATACAATATAATAATAGCCGCCGTTTTTAGACTTGCCGAGGTCATCGTAGGATGGAAGTACGGTATAGCTGTCATCTTCGCTATAATTCAAAGTAAACAGAACGCCAAATCCTTCTTCGTTTTTCTTTTTCCAGCTTTCGTTACTTGCCTTATGATACACGGTTAGCGCATTGTCGGATTCTTCGGTGATGTATCTGTCCGTCCATGACTCAGGCAGTTCAAGGGTGACATCGTTCCATGTGATCTTGAGGTTATTAGCATCAGAGGACTGGTTACCGCATCCGGTCAACAGAGTTCCTGCAATTAAAGTACATAATAGAATTGTAATTATCTTTTTCATAATAGAGACCTTTCTTTTTTATTTCATATTATATCACAGTTGTCAGAGACAGGGATAGAAGCAAATTGACTTTAAGGAAAAATAATGTTAGTTTAAGAAAGCAGAGAGCGTTTATAAGATGCTGTTACAAATACAGATGGAGGTACGGGATGAAGATTGTATTTTTAGATGTAAAGACAATAGGAGAAGATATTGATTTATCAGCATTTCATGCATTTGGAGAAGTGATAAAATATCAAAATTCAACAGAAGAACAGGCTTTGGAGCGGACAAAAGATGCCGATATTCTGATTGTAAATAAGATTTCCGTGAATGAGCATACGATTGGAAAGGCAGAGCATTTAAAACTGGTTTGTGAAGCTGCTACAGGAACGGATAACCTGGATAAAAGATATCTGGAAAAAAGAGGAATTGCATGGAGAAATGTCGCAGGCTATTCTACGGAAATCGTTGCTCAGCATACATTTGCACTGTTATTTTATGTGATGGAGAAATTATCCTATTATGATAAATTTGTAAAGAACGGAGATTACTCAAGGTCGGATATTTTTACAGATCTGACGCAGGAAATTCACGAAGTGTATGGAAAGACCTGGGGAATTGTCGGTCTGGGAGCGATTGGACGGAGAGTCGCTGCGATTGCAGAAGCTTTTGGAGCGAAGGTGATCTACGCTTCCGCATCAGGCGGAAAACCGCAGGCTGGATATCACCAGGTTGATCTGGATACGTTATATAGAGAATCGGATATTATTTCGGTTCATGCACCGTTAAATCAGTATACAAAGGATTTAATTGATGCAAAAGCATTTTCTAAAATGAAAAAAAGCTGTATCTTTCTGAATCTTGGCAGGGGACCGATCGTTATAGAGAAGGACCTTGCAGAGGCACTTGAAAATCATGAAATTGCTGCAGCCGGTTTGGATGTGCTTTGCCAGGAGCCGCTTCCGTCCGATCATCCGCTGTTAAAGATTCAGGACAGCGGCAGATTGATCATTACGCCGCATACGGCATGGGCAAGCGTGGAAGCGAGGACAAGGCTGATGCAGCTTGTGCACGGACAGATAAAGGAGTTTTTAGGAGAACAATGACAGAAGGATGGATCGTTGTACGCGGAGGTGGAGATCTTGCAACCGGTACAATTTATAAATTATGGAAAAGTGGATTTAAAGTATTAGTTCTGGAATGTCAGTATCCGTCTGCGATTCGCAGAAAGGTGGCATTTTCGGATGCTGTATACAATGGAAGACAGACGGTAGAAAATGTAACCTGTCGTTTGGTCGATCATTGGAAGGAGGCACAAGAAGTGGTTTGTGAGGGGTGCATTCCACTTATGGTGGATCCGGAAGGAAAGGTGATCAGTGAGTGCAGACCTGCTGTTGTCGTGGACGCTATTTTAGCGAAAAAAAATCTTGGGACGAAGAAGGATATGGCGCCAAAAACAATTGCTTTAGGTCCGGGATTTGAAGCGGGAAAAGATGTTGATTATGTCATAGAAACCAAGAGGGGACATCGTCTGGGCAGAATTATTACAGAAGGATGTGCGATTCCGAATACAGGAGTTCCGGGAATGATTGCAGGTTATGGAAAAGAGCGTGTGATACATTCACCTGCAGAAGGAATTTTCCATGAAGTTCGTCATATCGGCGATGAAGTAAAAAAGGGTGAGACGATTGGCATGATTACATCTGGAGACGTCTGCGTTGAGGTGATAGCCAGCTTGACCGGAGTGTTGAGAGGAATTATTCGGGAAGGGTACCCGGTAACAGAGGGATTTAAGATTGCGGATATTGATCCAAGACTGGAAGAAAAGGAAAATTGTGATACGATTTCTGATAAGGCACGTTGTATTGCAGGAGGAGTACTGGAAGCGGTCTTATATCCTGACAGACGTTCCTTGTGAAAGAAGTAGAAATATTGAGATGAATCGTATATAATATAGAGTAGATTAAGGAATGCCATCGAAAAGGGGGATTATCATGGTATATTATGGAACATTAGGTCCTGCCTGTGCGGATATGAGTACATTAAGAAGGATGTTTCGCCAGGGAATGTCAGGAATCAGGTTGAATTTATCACATACAAATCTGGAAGGCAGCAGTGACTGGATTTTAAAATATCAGACGGCTGCATCACAGGAAGGTATTTTGAGACCGGAGTTATTGATTGATCTGCAGGGTCCGGAGCTTCGAATCGGTCGTATGAATATTGATCTGGAATGGCAGGACAGACAAGAAGTGTATATGGATTCATTGCCACTTCCGAGACATATTCTTCCATATCTGATTGAAGGACAGGAAATTTTGATCGATGATGGGAAAATCCTCTTAAAAGTAATGGAGCACCTCAGCGATGAGCCGGGCGATATTAAGTGTAAGGTGATTCGCGGGGGAAAAGTCATTCAGAGAAAGAGTATAGCGCTTCCGGGAATTACGATTCCGGTACCGACTCTGACGGATGCAGATAAGGAGAATCTTAAATCGGCAAAAGAATACGGCGTTACAGGTGTTATGCTGCCTTTTGTCCGCAATAAAAAAGATTTAAAGAATTTAAGAGAAGAGTTACATAAAAATGGAGCGGATGATATCCGTATTTTTGCAAAGCTGGAAAGTCTGGAGGGGGTGGAAATCCTTCCGGAATTGCTCGAAGAGGCAGATGAAATTGTCATTGCCCGAGGTGATTTGGGTAATTCTGTTGATCTGTGGAAATTGCCGGTGCTTCAAAAGGAGATTGCAAGGCAGTGCCGCACTGCAGGAAAACCATTTATGGTCGTAACGCAGATGTTGGCCTCTATGGAAAACCGTGCAGTACCAACGAGGGCGGAAGTGAGTGATGTGTTCAATGCAGTACTGGATGGAGCGGAATCGGTGATGCTGACCGGGGAAACTGCGGTTGGGCGTTATCCGGTAGAGGCGATCGCGTATCTGATCAAGACTTCAGAAGAGGCATTGTTGTATAAAAGTGGAAAGGAAGATATGATATGGGATTGATCCGCAAGATTACACAGGAGACAAAGTGCAGATTTTTGAATTTTTTCACGTTTGATGTGACACATAAAAGCGGTCGCGAATCAAAATACTATGTAGCTTCCAGAGCCAAATGCGTGGAAGAATTAAAGGCGGTCACGCATAAAAACAATTCTGACGGAGTGATTATTTTTGGTGTGTACGGAGAACAAAGGGATAAAGTCGTGCTAGTGCGTCAGTACCGTTATCCGATCGATGGGTATATTTATGAATTTCCGGCAGGACTTTGTGAACCCGGAGAAGATTTTAAAGAGGCAGGTATCCGGGAGATGAAGGAAGAGACCGGGCTGGATCTTCAGGCAATTGATGTACCGGATATGTACAGTAAGCCGTTTTTTACGACGATCGGTATGACGGATGAGTCGTGTGGAACGGTTTATGGATATGCGAGCGGCGAGCCGTGCATGGATGGTCAGGAGGATTCTGAAGAAATTCAGATCGTGATTGCGGATAAGGATGAAGTGCGGAGAATCTTAAAAGAAGAGAATGTTGCAATTATGTGCGCATATCAATTGATGCATTTTTTGGAATCAGAAGATGGAAATCCTTTTTATTTCCTTGGAGAAGAATAAAAGGGAAAAATACGAAATTTTAAAACCGGTTAGTTGTATGACTTTCCGGTTTTCCGTTTGTTACTGCATGTGAGTATATAAATGGGGAAAGTTACAGAGTGTGTTTTGCCCGATTAGAATATTTATGAAAAAATACTTGACAATTATAAACTCTTGTAATAATATATTTACATTGAAAAGAAAACATACTATTTTGATAGGGATAATAGGAGGATGGAATCATGGCAAATATTTATAAGGGAACATTAGATTTGATTGGTAATACACCGCTCGTGGAAGTCACGAATATTGAAAAAGAATTAGGGTTGGAAGCAACGATTTTAACAAAATTAGAATATTTTAATCCGGCAGGAAGTGTCAAGGATAGAATTGCAAAGGCGATGATCGAAGATGCGGAGGAGAAAGGACTGCTAAATGCAGATTCTACGATTATTGAACCTACATCGGGCAATACCGGAATCGGATTGGCAGCAATTGCAGCTGCGAAAGGATATCGTATCATCCTAACGATGCCGGAGACGATGTCCGTGGAACGGAGAAATATTTTGAAGGCGTACGGTGCAGAAATCGTTTTAACGGATGGTACAAAAGGAATGTCAGGCGCGATTGCAAAAGCGGATGAACTGGCTGCTGAGATTGAAGGAAGTTTTATTCCTGGACAGTTTGTAAACCCTGCAAATCCTGCAATGCATAGAGCAACAACCGGTCCGGAGATCTGGAATGATACGGATGGGAATATTGATATCTTTGTAGCCGGTGTTGGTACAGGAGGAACATTGACAGGTGTTGGAGAGTATTTAAAAGAGCAGAATCCGGATATTCAGATCGTAGCGGTTGAACCGGAAACTTCACCGGTATTATCAACCGGAAAAGGTGGTGCCCATAAGATTCAGGGAATCGGAGCCGGATTTGTTCCAGATACATTAAATACAAAGATTTATGATGAAGTTCTCACGATTGATAATGAAGTATGTTTTGATGCGGCGAAATTATTAGCGAAAAAAGAAGGATTTTTAGTAGGAATTTCTTCCGGTGCGGCTTTTCAGGCTGCAATCTTATTAGCAAAGCGTCCGGAAAATAAAGGAAAGACAATTGTAGCATTGCTTCCGGATAATGGGGACAGATATTATTCTACTCCGCTTTTTCAGGATTAAGAGGTGACAGATTATGGGAAAAATTACAAGAGAACATAGAAAACTAAAGTTTGAAACATTACAGCTCCATGTCGGTCAGGAACATCCGGATCCGGCATCGGATGCAAGAGCAGTACCGATCTATCAGACAACATCCTATGTATTTAAAAATGCACAGCATGCGGCAGATCGTTTTGGACTTGCGGATGCAGGAAATATATATGGAAGACTGACAAATTCGACACAAGGAGTATTTGAAGATCGAATTGCAGCATTAGAAGGAGGTGTTGCAGGACTTGCCGTTGCATCCGGGGCAGCAGCGATTACTTATACACTTCAGGCGCTGGCTGCGGCGGGAGAACACATTGTGGCGCAGAAGACGATTTATGGCGGAACTTCTAATCTGCTTGCACATACACTTCCATTATATGGAATTAATGCGACATTTGTAGATGCACATAATTTATCTGAAATTGAAGATGCAATTCAGGAAAATACAAAAGCAATTTATCTGGAAACACTGGGAAATCCGAATTCTGATATTCCTGATTTAGATGCCATTTCGACAATTGCACATAAACATGGATTGCCGGTTGTTGTTGACAATACGTTTGGTACACCGTATCTGATTCGTCCGATCGAGCATGGAGCAGATATTGTCGTACATTCTGCGACCAAGTTTATCGGTGGACATGGAACATCTTTAGGAGGAATAATTGTAGACGGCGGAACTTTTGACTGGGCAGGAAGTGGAAGATATCCTTGGATTTCAGAGCCAAATCCATCCTATCACGGCGTAAAGTTTACGGAAGCAGCAGGAGCGGCAGCATTTGCTACCTATATCCGTGCGATTTTACTTCGTGATATGGGAGCAACGATTTCTCCGTTTAATGCATTTTTATTGTTACAGGGAACAGAGACGCTTTCGTTGAGAATGGAGCGCCATAACGAAAACACCAAAAAGGTAGTTGCATACTTAGCAAGCCATCCAATGGTAGAACGCGTGAATCATCCGTCTCTTCCGAATCATCCGGATCATGCTTTGTATGAAAAGTATTTTCCAAATGGAGGTGCCAGCATCTTTACTTTTAATATTAAAGGTGGACAGGAAGAGGCGCACAAATTTATCGATAACCTGGAGATTTTTTCACTTCTTGCCAATGTTGCAGATGTAAAATCACTGGTCATTCATCCAGCAACAACGACGCACAGCCAGTGCACGGAAGAAGAATTGCTGGATCAGGATATCAGGCCAAATACCATTCGTTTGTCAATTGGAACAGAAAATATTGATGATATTATCCAGGATTTAGAAGAGGCATTTAAAGCAGTTGCTGAAGAGTAAATGATAGAAACCGGATGAAACATACTTTGTAAGTTTCATTCGGTTTCTATTGTCTTGTGTATTCAAGTAAATGAAAAAAGTTATCAACAGCTTGTTTGACGTATACCCTGTAGGGGTATATAATAAATAAAACAGATCATAATAGCAGGAGGATATCAACATGGCAACCGTAATCATTATTCTTATCTTAATTGTTGTTGTTTTATTTGCATTTCGCGGAAGTTTTGGTCATTTTAAGGGTGAAGGAGGCTGCTGTGGCGGCGGGGGAGGAACGATTGAAGAAGAGACAAAAGTTTTGGAACGTCCGATTATTGGAAGGAAGATCGTTCATGTAGAAGGCATGCATTGTGAGAATTGCAAGAACAGCATTGAGAGACAGATCAACCGTATGGAAGGTGCTTCCTGTAAAGTAGATTTGAAAAAGAAGATTGCAGTTATCAGTTATGATAGGGATATTGATGAAGAACGTATTCGAAATACGATAAAAAGGCTTGATTTCGGTGTTGCGGGAATTGAAACAGAAATGATATAAAAATTTAGAAAAGTGATAAAGGAGACCGTACCGTGGGGTGCGGTCTGTTTGTCGTAAAATTTTGTTGATGGAACGGATATCTGCATGTTATGATAAGTTCCAGAACGTTTATTTTGATATTACGAACATTGGAAAGGACATGATGAGAGGATTATGATGAAAGTTTTATGTTATGGTGATTCGAATACATATGGTTTTAATCCGGTTTCCGGTCTGCGCTATCCAAAGAGTATCCGATGGACGGGACGTCTGCAGCAAAAATTAGGCGGTCATTATGAGGTGATCGAGGAGGGATGTAATGGCAGAACGACGGTTTTTGAGGATCCGTTTGAACCGTGGAAGAACGGTATGAGCTATCTTTATGCCTGTTTGAATTCTCATAAGCCAATTGATATTGTTACATTGATGCTGGGCAGCAATGATCTAAAGACGGTTTACCATGCATCAGCAGAAGAGATTGCACGCGGTGCGGAAGAATTAGTCTGTGCGATGCAGTCATTTATGATGGAAAAACAGGGGTTTTGTCCGAAAATTATATTAATGGCTCCTCCCGTGATTGGAGAGGATATTGAAAGATCGCCGTTTGGTATGTCATTTGACAAGAGTGCAGTGGAAAGATCAAAAAACTTTGGTGAGCTTTACCGGAAAGCAGCAGAAAGGCAGAAATGTTACTTTTTTAATACAGCCGACTATATTCAGTCATCAAAAGAAGACTGCTTGCATCTCACGCCGGAATCACATGCAGTGTTAGCGGATAATCTGGCTAGATATATCTTAGCCATTGAATGATCCAAACAGAATTAAAGGAGAGTAGATAAATATATGCAGAAGAATTTAACAGAAGGGAGCCTGGTAAAGAATCTGGTCGCATTTTCCCTGCCGTACTTGTTGTCATGCTTTTTACAGACTTTTTATGGGCTTGCAGATTTGTTTATTGCGGGGCAGTTTAATGGGGCGGCTACGATTTCAGCGGTATCGATCGGGAGCCAGGTAACACATATGCTGACGGTGATTATCGCAGGTCTTGCTATGGGAACGACGATTACGATCAGTCAGGCGGTTGGTGCACAGAATCGAAAAAGGGCAGCAAAAGCAATTGGTAATACCGTCGTGATTTTTTTCATATTTGCAATGATTGCGACATTAGGACTGCTGATCGGAACGAATGGTATTATTGGCATCCTATCGACACCTCCGGAAGCAGTGGATCAGACAAGACAGTATCTGATGATATGCTTTGCGGGAGTCCCGTTTATTACCGCGTATAATGTGATCAGCAGTGTTTTTCGCGGGCTTGGTGACAGCAAAAGTCCGATGTATTTTGTGGCGATTGCCGGTGTTTTGAATATTATTCTCGATTATGCTTTAATTGGTATGTTTCATATGGGCGCAGCAGGGGCAGCGATTGCAACGGTTGCATCTCAGGCAGTCAGTGTTGTTATTGCTGTTTTTGCACTTAGAAGGTTTGAATTAGGGGTCAGATTCGGAAGAAAGGACTTAAAAGTTCAAAAATCAGTATTTGAAATGATCTTAAAGATCGGTATTCCGATTGCTGCACAGGATGGTTTTATTCAGGTATCTTTCCTGATTATTACCGCAATCGCTAATGGGCGGGGTGTAACGGCAGCAGCCAGTGTTGGAATTGTAGAGAAGATTATCAGCTTTCTATTTTTGGTAAATTCCGCGATGCTTTCCTCGGTATCTGCGATTGCAGCCCAGAATATCGGAGCGGGTAAGAGGAATCAGGCCAAAAAAGTGTTATATTATGGAATTTTGATCAGCGTATCTTTTGGAATTTTTGCGACGGTCGTTTGCGAATTATTTACAACGCCGATTATCGGATTGTTTGTTAAAAATGATCCGGCAGTTGTTGTTATGGGAGTGCAGTATTTACGGTCGTATATATTCGATTGCATATTTGCAGCAGTGCATTTTTGTTTCAGTGGGTATTTTTGTGCATGCGGAAGATCTGTCTATTCCTTCATACACAATATGGCAGCTATTCTGCTCGTAAGGATTCCGGGAGCATATCTGGCATCGGTATTTTTCCCGGCAACGCTGTTTCCGATGGGAATAGCGGCTCCGGCAGGTTCATTTTTGTCGGCGATTATTTGTGTTGTGATGTATTCTTATATGGAAAAAGCGGATTATATGACAAGAAAAAATAATTGACAGAAAATGAAAATTCAATTATAGTTATAGACAGAGTATGACTTTAAGCCATGCGAAGGGGTACACCACCACGGGTGTAGATCTTTTTCGCATGGCTTTTTTTGTTGTAATAGGAAATTCCTTTGAAATCTCCTATTACAACAAAAACGCTCCGCGGGATGTGCATGATGTGCAGAGGAAGGCAGCAAAAGCTGCCGCACATCAGCACGCAAAGCGAAGCAAGTCCCTCAGGGACTAAGGGATTTAGGGAGTTCGAGGCGGACTTGTCCGCTTTGTTTTATACCACAGATGATGATGGAGGACAGGATATGATTAAAATTAACGGCGTGAATATCGATAAGGAAGAACTTTCCTTAATGGAGTATTTGCAGGAACATGGTTTCCAGACACATCGCATTGCGGTTGAATGTAATGAGATGATTGTACCAAAATCGAAATATGAATCATGGGTTTTACATTCGGGCGATGTTGTAGAGGTTGTTTGCTTCGTTGGAGGCGGCTGAATGAGAGTCCTTACTATATGATTCATGAGAAGACACAGGGAAAATGAGTATGTAATTTATTTGTGAAAGAGGTAATTTTATGCAAAATGATACATTTACACTTGGAGGAAAGGAATTCTCTTCCAGATTTATTTTAGGTTCCGGTAAATATTCTTTAGATTTGATTAAAGCAGCGGTTGAAAATGCAGGAGCAGAGATTATTACATTGGCAGTCCGTCGGACGAATACAAAAGCGACGGAAAACATTTTGGATTATATTCCGGATCACGTAACGCTGCTGCCGAATACATCCGGAGCTCGAGATGCAAAAGAGGCAGTCCGTATTGCGCGGATGGCGAGAGAGATCGGATGTGGCGATTTTGTAAAGATTGAAATTATGAAGGACAGTAAATATTTGCTTCCAGACAATGCAGAAACGATCAAGGCAACGCAGATTTTGGCAGAGGAAGGCTTTGTTGTTCTTCCCTATATGTATCCGGATTTAAATGTCGCAAGAGAACTGCAAAATGCCGGAGCTGCTGCAGTTATGCCGCTTGCATCTCCAATTGGTTCTAATAAGGGACTTGCGACGAAGGAATTCATTCAAATTTTAATTGATGAGATTGATCTTCCGATCATTGTGGATGCGGGAATCGGTAAACCTTCTCAGGCATGTGAAGCGATGGAGATGGGGGCTGCGGCAATCATGTCAAATACTGCAATTGCGACGGCAAAGGACATTCCGGCTATGGCGGGTGCATTTAAGAGTGCGATTGAAGCAGGAAGAGCAGCATATCTTGCAGGCCTGGGACGTGTACTTGAAAGAGGTGCTTCTGCGTCCGATCCATTGACAGGATTTTTAAGAGACTAGGAGGCGATTTATTATGGCAGAAAATCAATTTTTTATCGACTCTGATAAATTAAGCCAAAAGGCATTAGAAAAAAAGCATCGCCTGGAGCAGGATCCTTCTTTCCGTACAAATCATATGGAATATATGGAAGGAATGGAGCAGATCAAATCCGATGTTATGGAAAAAGTATTAACACAGATGGAGGAGTATGATTATAGCTCTTATACAGCAGTCGATGTCAGAAGAGCGCTTTCTTCAGATCGATGCAGCATTGAGGATTTTAAAGCCCTTTTATCTCCTGCTGCTGCACCATTTCTTGAGGAGATGGCACAAAAAGCAAAGTATGAGACGAGCAAGCATTTTGGAAATACTGTATACATTTTTACACCGTTATATATTGCAAACTATTGTGAAAATTATTGTATCTATTGTGGATTTAACTGTTACAATGACATACACCGTAAGAAATTAAACCAGGAAGAGATTGCAAAAGAGATGAAAGTCATCGCTGATTCCGGCATTGAAGAAATTCTGATTTTGACCGGAGAAAGCCGCACAGTAAGTGATGTGGAATATATTGGAGAAGCGTGTAAGCTGGCACGGAAGTATTTTAAAAATGTAGGGTTGGAAATTTATCCGGTAAACAGCGATGAATACCGCTATCTGCACGAATGTGGGGCTGATTATATTACGGTATTCCAGGAAACTTACTACTCAGATAAATACGAAACACTTCATTTGATGGGGCATAAGCGGGTTTTTCCATATCGATTTGAAGCGCAGGAACGCGCATTGATGGGCGGCATGCGCGGCGTTGGATTTTCTGCATTATTGGGACTCTCAGATTTTAGAAAAGATGCACTGGCATCTGCGCTGCATGTATATTATCTGCAGAGAAAATATCCTCACGCTGAATTTTCTCTATCCTGTCCGAGACTTCGCCCGATCATTAATAATGATAAGATCAACCCGCTCGATGTCCATGAAAAGGAACTGTGCCAGATTCTCTGTGCTTACCGTATCTTCCTTCCATTTGTAGGAATTACGGTGTCCTCCCGCGAGCAAAAACATTTTCGGGACGGCATTGTAAAAATTGCTGCTACGAAGGTTTCTGCCGGGGTATCGACGGGAATTGGAGATCATGAGAGCAAATATAATGGAGAAGATGATGCTGATGCCGGGGATGAACAATTTGAGATCTCTGACAGCAGAAGTTTTGACCAAATGTATGATGACATTGCAGAAGAAGGTTTGCAGCCGGTTTTAAATGATTATGTGTATGTATAAAAAAATTTGTATTACCAATCGGAAGTTAGTAAAAGAAGATTATCTGCTCCGTATAGAAAAGCTGGCCAGATCAAAGGATGTCGATATGATCATATTGCGGGAAAAGGATTTATCCGAAGAGGAGTACGAAAAACTTGCCGGGCAGGTTTTAAAAATATGTAAAAAATATAAGAAACAGTGTATCTTGCATTTCTTTTTAGAAACGGCAAAGCGACTGGAACATCCATATATACATTTGCCGATGTCCTTATTTTTGAATATGACCGGAGAAGAGCGGGCATATTTTAAAATAACAGGGGTTTCCACGCATTCGGTAGAGGAGGCATTGACTGCCCAGAAGATGGGAGCCTCTTATATTACGGCAAGCCATATTTTCGCCACGCAGTGCAAGGCAGGGCTGGAACCGAGAGGACTTTGTTACTTAAAAGAGGTTGTAGATGCCGTTGATCTTGAGGTCTATGCTTTAGGAGGAATTTGCCCGGATAATATCAGCGCATGTATAGAGACCGGTGCGGACGGTGTGTGTATGATGTCAGAATATATGAATGGAGATTTGATCGTATGAAAGATTCATTAGGAAATTTGCGGGAGAAAAATATGGAACGCTATGAGCGTCAGATCATTCTTCCCGGAGTCGGTGTGGAAGGACAGAAAAAATTGAAACATGCAAAAGTGCTGATCGTAGGTGCAGGCGGACTTGGTTCGCCTGCTGCACTTTATCTTGCAGGTGCCGGCATTGGAAAGATTGGCATTGCGGACGCAGATGAAGTTAGTCTGACGAATTTACATAGGCAGATACTTCATAAAGCCAAAAATGAAGGAAAGAATAAAGCAGAATCTGCCAAAGAAGGCCTGAAGCAGTTTAATGATGAAGTACAGGTTGTTACATATCCATATTTTCTTACGCCGGATAATATTTCGGATATTGTTGCCGGGTATGATTTCATCATAGATGCGGTGGATAACTTTGAAACGAAGTTTTTAATCAATGATGCCTGTGTAATTGCCGGAAAACCGTTTTGCCATGCGGGAATTTTGCAATTTCAGGGCCAGATCTTTACTTATGTTCCCGGGCAGGGACCATGCTACCGATGTATTTTTGAAGAAATTCCTCCAAAAGGGAGTGTTCCGAATTGCAGCCAGGTCGGAGTCATGGGTCCTGCAGTGGGAGTGATTGGGTGCATGCAGGCACTAGAGGCAGTTAAATATATTCTTGGAATTGGGGAACTGCTGACAGGAAGAATGTATATATTCGATGGACTCACGATGACAAGCCGCATTGCGAAGTTTCCAAAAAGCTCCTCCTCTTGCAGAGTGTGCGGATCGGAAAAAGATATTTTTGATGTGTATGAAAATCGGGAAGAATACCGATAATAGAAAACGGAATAAGTGTATGAACAAACTATTAATAAATATTACAAAATTGTTACAAAAGTGTTGACAAATAGATTTAAAAGAGGTATATTATGTGTGTGCCAAAGAAAGATAGGAGGTTTATATGCTTAGAAAAATAAAATTATCTGTTGCAACGATTGCTATGGCATCGATGCTTTTGACATCAGTTGGAGGAACAATGACTTTAGCGAAAACTGCGGATACAGATACAACGAAGGAAACAGTAAATTATGACAAGAAGGCGGTTGCCAATGTTAAGACAAATTTGAATATTCGTAAATCTGCAAGTGAAGATGCGGAGATTATCGGAAAGATGGAACAGGGCAATATGGCTGAAGTAATCGAGAAAGGCGATTCCTGGTCGAAGATCAAATCGGGATCTGTAACGGGATATGCGAGTAATGATTATCTGGTCTTTGGCTCTGATATTGAATCGTATGCTGAGAAACATATCACACAGACAGCAAAAGTGGAAGCAGAGACCCTTCGCGTGAGGGAAAGTGCAGATACTGATTCAAATATTATTACCCTTGCAGATGAAGATGATCAGTTAAAAGTAAAAAGCACGGATAAAGAAGGCTGGGTAAAAGTCTCGACAAGCGAAGGAAAAGGATATGTAAGTGAAGATTTTGTTGAAGTTGCTTATCAATTTGGTGAGGCAAAGTCGATGAAAGAAATCGAAGCAGAAGAAGCGGCAAAAAGAGCTGCAGAGGAAGCAAAACGTAAAGCGGAAGAGGCAAAAAGAGCAGCCAATGCTGCTCAGAGCAATGCATCTTCATCCGGATCTTCGGCTTCCGGTTCTTCGTCATCATCCGGCGGATCATCCTCAAGTTCAAGCAGTGCTTCCAACAGCAGTGTATTGAGTTATGCATCTCAGTTTGTTGGGAATCCATATGTATACGGCGGAACCAGCCTGATAAATGGATGTGACTGCTCCGGATTTGTGATGCAGGTATTTGCTAAATACGGAGTTTCTTTGCCGCATAGTTCAGCAGCGATCAGAGGATATGGAAGATCAGTCAGTTATTCAGAAATGCAGCCGGGCGATGTTGTATGTTATGACGGACATGTCGGAATTTATGCCGGCGGTGGACAACTGTTGTCTGCCCTTAATAAGGCGAATGGGATTACATACAACAGCGTAAATTATAAGGAGATTATTACAATTCGAAGAATGTTTTAAATAAAATGAGTGAAAAATGCATCCTTGAGTAATTCAGGGATGTATTTTTGTTGCTTTTTTATTACCAATATATTAAAAATGTGTGGACACTCGGCTTGGAAACGTGTAAAATGAACAGTGATACCAGATTTTAGGATTTAGGGAGAACCGTGATATGAGATTTTTGGGAACCGTTCCTTTAAAAACAGAGCGATTAGAACTGAGAAGATATAAGAAGGCGGATGATCAAGAATTATTTCAGTTAATTGGCAGTGATTCCAAGATGAATCGTTATATCAGCTGGCAGCCATGGAAGAATTTAGAGGGAACCAGACAATTTCTGGAACTTCATTTAGAACAATATCAGTCAGATATGTCTTTTTTTGGATGGGCGATTACGATGGATGGGAAGATTGTCGGAATGATTGGAACATATCATATGGATACAGATAACGAATCCTGTGAGATAGGTTATAATATCGGAAGTCATTATTGGAATCAGGGAATTGCAACAGAAGCGGTTATGCGGGTTTTGGATTTTCTGTTTCAAACGATTGGACTTCATAAGGTTTATGCATCGTGCCATGAAGAGAATCTTGCTTCTCGTCGTGTCATGGAAAAAGCGGGGATGAAGTTTGAGGGAATTGCACGAGAAGCTATGAAAGAAAAGGATGGTTCTTATAAGGATCTGATTTATTATTATGCATTGAAAGAAGAATGGTAAGCATCTGAATTGGAGAAAACCATGGAGCATGTTTTGTTTTAAAAAGGAGAAAAGTATGAAAAAACTACAGATGATATTATTGGTATTGATTGTTTCCATTGGATTATGCATGCCGGTGTCAAAGGATGTCTCGGCAGCAGCTCTAAAAGCAAAAATCTCAGTAAACTGTGGAACAACATCTTCAAAAGGAGATGTTATTACGATCAAAGGCTCTTCAACCGGTGGTAAGGGAACAAAAAAATACAAATACCGATATAAATTCAGTGGAGAGATGTATACGATCAAGGGATATTCCACAAGCAAAAGCGTAAAATTCACGCCTAAGAAAAATGGAACTTATAAGTTTTATGTATATGTAAAAGCGGGCAGTACCGTAAAATCAACTTCAAAAACGGTAAAGGTTGCAGCATTGTCCGCATCACTGTCACAAAAGAGTGTTGGATATGTGAATACGAGAGTGACATTATCCGGATCTGCATCCGGTGGTTTTGGATCCAAAAAGTATAAATTTTCCTATACGTTGAACGGAGATACGACAGTATTAAAAAATTATTCTTCAACAAAAACCTGTACATTTAAAGCAACTGAACCCGGAACTTACAAATGCAAAGTTACTTGCAAAGACGAAAAAGGCAGGACTGCATCAAAGACAAAATCGGTATCGATCATAACGGTTTCTGATGAAGAACTGGAATTAAGACAAGAAGTGATCGATGTTGCAGAGGGATGGCTAGGCGTCAAAGAAGGCAGCTCCGGTCATAAAGAGATCATAAAGACATATAACAGTGAAAAGAATAATATGTACATAGATGGCGAATATTCTCATTATGATGCTAAGATAAGTGATGCATGGTGTGATATATTCACCAGTGCCTGCTTTATCAAGGCAGGGTATAAAGTGATCAGCGGAGTGGAATGCGGATGTGAACGCCACGTCAATTTGCTGAACGAAAAGCTTTGCAGCTGGGTAGAGGATGATGATTATATTCCAACAAAAGGAGATATCATCTTCTATGACTGGGATGATGATGGAAAAGGAGATTGTACAGGTCATTCTGATCATGTGGGAATCGTAGTTTCTGTCAATAACAATAAGATTAAAGTAATTGAAGGCAACAAAGATCCGGACGAAGGGGAAGGATCCAAGGATCTGGTTGGTTACCGTACGATAAGAGTAAATGGAAGGTATATCCGCGGATTTGGTGTACCAAAATATTTTAAATTATAAAGAATATAAGCATCTGTTTCGCAGCAGGTGCTTTTATGATTTGTGTGAAGGAGGATGATTTATGATTAAGAAGTTACTGGAGTGTGTAGGAGAGTATAAAAAACCTTCTATTCTGACTCCGACATTTGTAGGAATGGAAGTGATATTAGAATGTTTTCTTCCTCTGATTATGGCATCTCTGATCGATCATATGACAGGAGAGAGCATGGGGATTATTGTAAAATATGGAATGGTACTTGTCATATTGGCAATGTTGTCACTTTCATGCGGAACGATGGCGGGAATGTATGCTGCGACGGCATCCTGTGGTCTGGCAAAGAATTTAAGGCAGCAGTTATTTTTCAAAATCCAGGATTACTCTTTCGGGGATATTGATTTATTCTCATCTTCTTCGTTAGTAACACGAATGACAACGGATGTAACCAATGTCCAGAATGCATATCAGATGATTATTCGGGGAGCGGTTCGTACACCGCTGATGATGATATTTTCCGTTGCGATGTGTATGACGATTAACGTAAAGATGGCATGCATTTTTCTTGCTATGATTCCGATACTCGGAATTGCACTGATTGGCATTGCAGCAACTGTATTTCCGATTTTTAAACGAATTTTTAAGAAATACGATGCACTTAATAACTCGGTACAGGAAAATATTGCAGGAATTCGTGTTGTAAAGTCTTTTGTGCGCGAAGAATATGAGATGAAGAAATTTGACGCAGCAGCGGAAGAAGTTCGGCAGGATTTTACCTTTGCAGAGAAAATTCTTGCATTGAATAATCCGGTTATGATGCTTTGCATTAATGTTGCGATGATTTTAGTCAGCTTTTTAGGCGCGAGAATGGTCATTGCGTCTGGAGGAAGTGTACTTTCTACAGGGGATCTTTCTGCATTGATCACATACGGTGTGCAGATATTATCTTCTATGATGATGTTGTCTTTTATGTTTGTTATGTGTTCTCTGGCAGCAGAATCCGGAAATCGTATTGTTGAGGTCCTTGACCATGAGAGCATTTTGACTTCGCCTGAACACGGCGTAACCGAAGTGGTGGATGGAAGCATCCGGTTTGACCATGTCACATTTAAATATAGGGCAGAAAGCAAGAAAAATGCTTTAACGAATATCAATTTAAATATTGAATCCGGGAAAACAATTGGAATTATCGGTGGAACGGGTTCTTCAAAATCATCTCTTATTCAGTTGATCTCCAGACTATATGATGTTACGGAGGGAGCTGTATATGTCGGTGGAAAAGATGTAAGGGAATACGATCTGGAGTCACTGCGCAATGATGTAGCCGTTGTGCTTCAGAAAAATGTGCTATTTTCCGGAACGATCAAGGAAAATCTAAGATGGGGTAAGAAGGATGCTTCAGATGAAGAAATCCAGCATGCATGTCAGCTTGCGCAGGCAGATGAATTTATCCAGCAATTGCCGGATCAATATGACACATACATTGAGCGTGGTGGAACCAATGTATCCGGTGGACAAAAACAGCGTCTGTGTATTGCAAGAGCCCTGATTAAAAAGCCGAAGATATTAATTCTTGATGATTCTACGTCTGCGGTAGATACAAAGACAGATGCGTTGATCCGAAAGGCATTTAGGGAGGAAATTCCAAACACGACAAAAATTATTATTGCACAAAGAGTCTCTTCGGTTGAGGATGCAGACCGGATTCTTGTTATGGATGAAGGGCGGATCGTCGAGGAGGGGACGAATGAAGAGCTGTTGGCATTAAACGGAATTTATCGTGAAGTTTATGATTCTCAGACAAAGAGCAGGGAGGTAGAATAAATGTCAGATCAGAAAAAAGGGCCTGAAATGAAAAAAGGGACATTTGCAAGATTGATGCGGTATATTTTTGCACATTATTCATGGAAACTGATCGTTGTTCTATTCTGCATTATTATCAGTTCGATTTCTACGGTTGTGGCAACGGTATTTCTGCAGAGACTGATCGATCAGGTGATTACGCCAGGAATTACAGCGGGACTTGACTCTGTATGGGATGATCTGGTTCAGACGATTTTGTTTATGGTGTTTATCTACGCGGCGGGAGTGATCGCTTCTTTTACCTATACCAGGATCATGGCAGGAGTTACTCAGGGAACTTTAAAAGATTTTCGGGCGGATATGTTTCATAAGATGGAGACGCTTCCGATCAAGTATTTTGATACAAATGCACATGGGGATATTATGAGTACGTATACAAATGATACGGACGCGATCCGCCAGCTGATCGGGCAGAGTCTTCCAATGTTATTTCAGACAATTTTAAGTGTTACGTCCATGCTGATCATGATGCTCTGTTATAGTATCTGGCTTACGATTGCTGTAGGGATCATCAGTATCAGTATCGTATATGTAACAAGAAAATTTGCCGGAGCAAGTGCCAAGTATATGATGATTCAGCAGAAAACGCTTGCAGCAGAAGAAGGCTTTATCGAAGAGATGATGAACGGACAGAAAGTGGTAAAGGTATTTTGCCATGAAGAGGAAAGCAAAGAAGATTTCAAGCGGATCAATGAGGAATTATTTGAAGCAGGTAAAACCGCTAATGCAAATGGTAATATTTTAATGCCGATCATACATAATATTGGTAATATTATGTATGTACTGCTCGCTTTGATCGGCGGGCTGATGGTGTATTCCCAGGCAACCAATGTTTCTTTGACAGGAACCGGCGTTGTAACGATTGGAATCATCGTCTCCTTTTTAAATATGTCTCGCCAATTATCCCAGACGATCGGGCAGGCATCTATGCAGGTTCCGATGATTGCGATGGGACTCGCAGGAGCAAATCGTGTATTTGAACTTCTCGATCAGGAACCGGAGTATGATGAAGGTTATGTTACTTTAGTATATGCGAGAAAAAATGAAAAGGGCGAATTGGAAGAAGCACCGGAACGTACCGGCCTATGGGCATGGAAACATCCTCATAAAGCGGAGGGAACAGTAACGTATGAGGAATTAAAGGGATGCGTAGAATTAGAAAATGTTGATTTTGGCTATGTCCCGGAAAAAATGGTATTGCATGATATTTCGTTGTATGCAAAACCTGGACAGAAAATTGCATTTGTCGGCGCTACCGGAGCAGGAAAAACGACGATTACGAATCTGATCAACCGGTTTTATGATATTCCGGATGGAAAAATACGCTATGATGGAATTAATATTAACAAAATAAAAAAACATGATCTGCGTCATTCTCTTGGAATCGTATTGCAGGATGTAAATTTATTTACCGGAACAGTTATGGACAATATACGATATGGTCGTCTTGTCGCAACGGATGAAGAATGCATAGAGGCGGCAAAACTGGCGAATGCGCATGGATTTATCGAACGGCTTCCAAATGGATATCAGACGATACTGACGGGAAATGGCTCCAGCCTTTCACAGGGACAGAGACAGTTGATCTCTATAGCGCGTGCCGCTGTTGCGAATCATCCGGTTATGATTTTAGATGAAGCAACTTCGTCGATCGATACCCGTACAGAGGCATTGGTTTCAGATGGAATGGATAATCTGATGGAAGGAAGGACGGTCTTTGTGATCGCACATAGACTTTCTACTGTCCGCAACAGTGATGCTATTATGGTATTGGATCATGGACGCATCATTGAACGTGGAAATCACGAGGACCTGATCGCACAAAAAGGAATATATTATCAGCTTTACACAGGAGCATTCGAATTAGAATAAATGGGGAATGATAAGATGTATCAGTGGCTACATACTTTAGAGAAAAACCAGATAAACAAAGTTGCTACCGTGATTGATGGAGAAAATCAAGGTGAGAAACTGGTATTATCCGGTGAGAACATATTGGCTCAATCAAAAAAATATGGATTTCTATCACGAAATCTTAAGAAAATAGAAAAGATAAATCAAAGTGGAATTCTTATAATAGAAGGGAAGCGCGTATTTTGTGAGCAAATTGGACAACCGGCTTCGATGGTTATCTGTGGTGCAGGATATGTGTCAATTGCAGTGATAAAAATTGCAAAGAGTATTGGAATGGATGTGACGGTGATCGAAGATCGTCCGAAATTCGCTGATCATGCCAGAATTGCAGGGGCAGATAGAGTATACTGTGAACCGTTTTCAAGTGGATTGGCGCGTATCACAGGTGACCAGAACACATATTTTATTGTTGTGACAAGGGGACACAGGTATGATACGGAGTGCCTGGAACAGATTCTTGCGAAGCCATATGCTTATTTGGGTATGATGGGGAGCAAATACCGCGTGGCGATGATGAAAACATATTTATTAGATCGAAATTATGAATCGGAAACGGTAGATCAGATTCATATGCCGATCGGGTGTTCCATCGGAGCGGAATCACCGGAGGAAATTGCAGTTTCTATCATGGCAGAAATTATTATGGTAAAAAATAAAAAGAAGCGCATCATAGAATATCCGTCGGAACTGATTCCATATCTAACCGGAGAAAAAGGCGGAGATCGAAAAAAGATTTTGGCTACAATTGTAGAAAAGCATGGATCCGTTCCAAGAAAAGCGGGCACGAAGATGTTGATTCTGGAAGATGGGAGAACCATTGGTACGATCGGAGGCGGATGTGCCGAGAGTGGGATCATCAGGCAGGGACTGCTTATGATGAATGATCCGGAAAAGGATACAGCGCTTATACAGGTCCATATGTCAGGCGAAGAAACACAGGATATGTTTTGCGGTGGAAAGATGGAAGTATTTCTTGAGAAGATTTGATATCAATTGCAGTGCTGAAACGGTTTATGCTATAATAAAAACGTCTATTGTTATAAAGAGGGGAGTGAGGTGGAAGTATGATAAGTGAAGAGAAAATTAAATTAATGACTAAAATTGCAATTTATGAATCAGACAAAGGGAAGAAAGATTTAGAAATTGCCCGTTTTCATATCCGCCAGTATATCAATATTGAGACGATTCAGGCACTGGCTATTAATACAGTTGCATTTGGCATGGTGCTATGTCTGATCATGCTGTTATTTATGAATACGGTCGTTCAGATCGTTGAACGACATGGATATGGGAAATATATATTTTTTATTTTGCTTTTATACCTTGCATTTATCATTGTACAGGGATTATATGCCCGTATGCGGGCAAAAGAGCAGTATGAGGAAGCTTTACCGAGGATTCGCCAGTATAAAAAATATTTAACCAAATTATATTATATGTATGAATTAAAGGAACAGCCGGAAGAAATAAAACAGGAAGAATTAGAAGAAAAACTAGAGGAGGAAATGAATGCAGAGACTATTGAGTTTTAGAGAAAAAGTAAAAACATTTGTCGATAAACATAATCTGCCTATTCGCTGTATTGGAAAGTTCATTGGTGCCATGATCATGCTTTATTCGGCAGGTGCTTTATTTGGTTCGGATAATCTCCTTTCTGGATTTTCAATCTGCGTTGGGATTTCTATTATTTGTGTATTTATTCCGTTTTCTTATAGTTTTATTATATTTGCAATTGTATGCTGCATATATTCGATGACAATATCGGTTGATGTTATGTTTTTGTTACTGATCATATGTCTGATGATGTATATCATTTATAATCGTAATTTTATGCAGTATGGATATCTTGCAATTTTAACGTTTGTTTTGATGCCAACTCGTTTATCCGCTGCTATACCGGTATTTGTTGGTATTTTTGCCGGTCCGATGGGAATACCACCTATGTTAATGGGGATTCTGATCTATTATTATGCAATTACATTGAATGAAATTATGAACAATGTAACGAGGAATGTGGGAACTTATCAATTATACCAGTTAGTGCTGGATTCCATAATTTCGAATAAAGAGATTATGCTATGCCTGCTGAGTTTTCTGATCACACTTTTGGTTGCGCGGCAGTTATACAGGGCTAAATTCAATTTTGCATGGCAAGTTTCCATACCGATATCCGGGATCGTCTATGCGGTTATCTATTTATACGGAAGTTTTTTATTAGAGATAGAAAGTTCGATTACGGATACGATTATTTCTTTTATTTTATCGATGGTTATTTTGGAGATTCTTCAGTTTTTCCAGAATGTGGTAGATTATTCCCGCGTGGAAAATCTGCAGTTTGAAGACGATGAGTATTATTATTATGTAAAAGCGGTGCCAAAGATCAAAATTATGAAAGAAGAATTCAATATTAAGAAGATCAATACGCAGCGCAATAGTCTGATTCATCGAAAGAACAAAAAAGAGTAGGGGGATTTTGAATGCATAATATATTAGCCAATATAAAAGAATATGTTAGTTTGTTTTCTTTGCCCCATGTTGGAACAAATGATGTCATTGATATTATTATTGTCAGCATTATTATTTATGAGGTGATTCGATGGATCAGAAATACCAGAGCATGGACGTTATTTAGAGGTCTGCTTGTTCTGGTTGCATTTACAATTATTGCTACTATTTTTCAGTTACATACAATTATGTGGATCTTAGAGAGATTTTTTAGCATTGGTATTATTGCGGTACTTATTATTTTCCAGCCGGAATTGCGGCGGGGATTAGAATCTCTTGGTAAGAAAAATATCCTTTTGAATTTTTTAAATTTTGATGAAACGTCGAAAGAAAAAGAAGAATTCAACGACAAGAGCATTCAGGCAATTACAAAAGCCTGCGTAGAAATGGGAAAAGTCAAGACTGGAGCTTTGATCGTATTTGAAAGGGAAGATGGACTTGCAGAGATTGAACGGACCGGTATTCCTATTGATGCCAAAATTACAAGTCAGCTATTGATCAACATATTTGAACATAATACACCTCTTCATGATGGAGCTGTTTTGATCCGGGGCGGGCGGATTGTAGCGGCAACATGTTATCTTCCGTTATCTGACAGTCTGGATATTGGAAAAGAACTCGGTACACGGCATCGTGCCGCAATTGGTATGAGTGAAGTTTCTGACAGTATTTCCATTGCCGTGTCGGAAGAAACAGGCGGTATTTCCATTGCAGAACACGGAAAGTTATATCGAAATCTGGATGTGGAGTCGTTAAAGCGTTTCTTACGGGTTATGAAGCCGCATGAGACAGAACAGAAACAGAAAAAATTCAAATTCTGGAAAGTGAGGGATAAGAATGAAAGAAAAAATCAGTAAACTGGCAAGCAGATTGCTTTCAGGAGATATGTCCCTCAGATTGCTTTCCGTGATTTTGGCGATTGGCATGTGGTCCTTGGTCGTTAATACGGAGGATCCGGTGCAAACACAAACGTTTTCTAATGTTGAAGTGGAGGTTATCAATTCACATGCGATCAGTAATCTGAATCAGTCTTATGAGATAAAAAGTGGAGATCGAATTTCATTTTCCATTCGAGGGAAAAAATCGATTGTGGATAAGATGAAGAAGACGGATTTTGAAGTGACTGCGGATTTATCAGAGATGTCCAGTGTGAATGCGGTTCCAATTAAGATTGTCGCAAAGAAATATGCGGATAATATAGAGATTGTTTTCGGTAATGACAAGACGATGACGCTGGAAATTGAGGATATGCAACAGATTCAGGTGCCGGTTATTGCGGAGACCATAGGAGAACCATTGGATGGTTATACAGTTGGATCGAAAACGACGAATCCTAATCTGATCAGCATTAAAGGTCCGATCAGTATCGTAAAGGATATTAAGCAGGTTAAAGTTTCCGTAAATATTTCAAATGCAAAAGATGATATCGAGGCGAATCTTACGCCGATATGCTGTGATTCAGATGGGAACAAAATTGAAAGTAACAGGATTACGCTGGATTCTAATAAGATTAAAGTAAATGTAAAGATCTGGAAAACAAAAAGAATCGATCTAAATGTCGAGACGACGGGAACGCCAGCAGCAGGATATACCGTTGGTACGATTGATTTTGAACCGAAATATGTTTATGTAACGGGCGAAGATTCTGATTTGAAGGAGATGTCCAAATTAGATCTGCCTTCGATTAATATCAGTGGGAAAAAGTCAACGGTTGAAAAGACCATTGATCTGACCAAGATATCTCTTCCGGATAAAATTTCTTTAGCTCAGAGCGATACTGATATTATGGTCAAGATCAATATTGACCGAATGGATGAAAAGGATCTTACGATTTCATCAGATGATATTTCGATTATAAACAATGACCAGAATTATACAGTAGAATTTAATGTTAAAAAGGTGAAACTTCAATTAGAAGGTTTGAAATCCGCTATATCAAATGTAAGAATTACGGATTTGAATCCTCAAATTGATCTGAGCGGACTCGCGCCGGGCAAACATACGGTTGCGGTCAAATTCAATGAAATGAATAATGTCCAGGTAACGGGCTCTAAAAAAGTTACCATTGATTTGATCGACAGAGATGAGAACAATATTGCTGAATAAGACTAAATAGCTTTTGCCATATCTGCCAACCGATAATTGGGTCTTTACTCATAAAAACTTCCCCGAATGTATCATACAATGTTACATTCGGGGAAGTTTTTGTTTCTGCCTTCGATTAATTATATAATCCGGTCTGCCACATGATTTTATTGTTGATCGTCGTTAATTCATCGCTGATCTGGTAATCTTCTGTGCCGAATAGATTTTTGTGGAGCAAGATAACATTCTCTTCTAATGTTGTCGGTATATCATAATACAGCCCATCAGAAAGACGAGCCTCTCTGTGATCATAAGGAAAACCTTCCTGCTGCGAAATTTCATAGCTTAAAGCGTTTAATGCCAGATTTCTGAGTGTCTTAGAGTCGATATTTGTCTGTACCTGGGGAAGAACTTCCTTCATGGCCTTTAAAAAGGCGACAGGATGTTTTTGCCCTTTCTTCATAATAGCTTGAAGAACCATGCGCTGTCTGCCGGCGCGGCTGATATCTCCATTCTGATTATGACGGATTCGTGCATAAGCAACTGCCTGGTTACCATCAAGGGTATACGTGCCGGCAGAAGAGAAAGTGGAGGAATCTCCGCCATTCAGCTTATTTACTTCTTTGATGTATTTATTCAGATCATCAATAAAGTCTCCTTCGACTTTCAGATCAATTCCGCCGATCGCATCAACAATATTCGCCATAATTTTGAAATTAACGGTCGCATATTGAGAAATGTCAAGATCAAAATTGCGATTTAACGTGCTGATCGCAAGTTCCGGACCGCCATATGCATAAGCATGGTTGATCTTCGTATAGGTACCGTTCACGCTGCAATAGGTGTCGCGATAGACGGAAGTCAATTTGACTCCTTTTGTGTCGTTATTGATACTTACGATGATAATTGCATCGGAGCGGCTTTTTTCGCTTGCAAGATCTTCAGAACGAGTATCTACGCCAAATAGTGCGATATTTGTATAATTTTTCATGTTTGCATCATTATGTACTGTAATTAATTCAGCATCATTTAGTGAAGTTGTCTGAATGGTGTTAATGGTATTGATCAGTATCGCATACAAAGCAACCGCTATAATAAATAAAATTTCAATCAATAGTATAAATTTAAATAAAATCGAACGTCGTTTTTTCTTACGTCGCTTCTTTTTCACCGTTTTTTTTGCTATTGGTTTTGTTTTCTTCTGTTCATCCTTCATAATAGTACTCCAATTCTCAAATCAGTTATTTAAATTTATTCTACCTGATTGTATCATTAGAAACAATCATATTTTCTTAAAAAAGTATTGCAAAAACATAAATTTTACAC
>JAUNOI010000089.1 GCA_030531165.1 Lachnospiraceae bacterium | reverse complement strand
CAGGAGCCTTTCATGACCAGTTCGTGGAGCGGGTGCAGATAGCAGGTCACTTCCTTATCGAAGATTACATTTTTGGAAAAGCCGGGGAGTTCTCTTCTCCCAGTTACTTCTTCTGCCAGATCCAGCATGACTTCTTTGGTAACGTTAAATCCCCGGTAATCCAGTGGGCCGTCATCACTCTGCACACAGGCATGATTGTCTCCGGGATTGAACAGAAGAATATTGCCCTTTTTTAAAGAATATTCTTGATTTTTACAGGACAGTACGCGTTGTCCGTTCTCGATAAATCCAATCACATAGTATTCATGGAAGTGGTTTGGAAATGGCTGCACGATCCCTTCGAAGTGGTATGCCTCGATCCGAAGTTCGTCATCATAAACCACCGTCCTTATTTCTTTCTTCATGTATGTTCCCTCCTTGCTGCATATCATTGTAGCATTTCAAAATGCAAAAGGCTTGTAAAATATCTTCATTTTTCACGGCTCACTGGATAGCTGACTGCAAATGTGAATGAGGATTTGAAGCAGCAGATAGCATTGAAACTGCTGGAGGAAATACCAAATTTTCCGATGGAGGAAGCGGAAGGGGAAACTGAGACGGAGAAATAAAACCTATATATAGTAAAAATCCGGCTTATGCAGAAATCAGAGTACATAAAATTTGTGCATATTTTTGGTAATCAGTTAATACTCATAGGAGAATAGCAGGGTGGGGTGAACTTCTAAAAAAAGCCCCACCTTTTCGCATAACTAAGAATGTGTCTGAACGTTACCGAAAAACGGAAAATGCGGTTGTACCTTTTCGCAAAAGAGGAAATATGGGCTGATAGTGAACATCTGGAAATGGATGGGCTATCGGCACCTTTTTATATTCGTGAGGATGGAGTTGAGGTAAAACGCTTTCAGAAGTAAGATAAATTCAGCAAAATTTATTATCATCGTGAGGTTTTGGTGACATTTGGTTGATACTATAAAAGAAAAGGGATGTGGTTTTATGTATTATTGTCTCGCATTACAAAACAATCTGGCGGCGGCATTAGGAGGCATTTTTGAGTGAGATTGTGCGAATGCTTGCACTTGATGATAAATTCACTAATATGCCAAATAGCCTTTCTGGTGGGCAATAGCAGAGAGTCGCTATTGCCCGTGCGCTTATTACCAAACCAGCTATTGTTCTCGCTGATGCCTGTGAGATAATAGGACTAACAAGGAAAAAAACAATAAAATCAAGGGTTCTACCATGTTAGTTCTATTTTTTGACCGAAAATGAACATGATTTTATGGATTGAGAAAGGAGATCCCGTCAATGATTGACTGATTAAAATAATAGAAAGATAAGGTAGTATGAGGAAGGGTGTATTATCAGAAGATAAAAATAAATACTCAAAAAAGGAAAGTTACAATCGCAAGGGATTGACTTTGGATCGAAAGCGTGCTATTGTTACTTGCATAAAGGAGGTGTTGAGATGTCAGAACCAAATTCTTGGGGGTTTTTGTTGAAACAAATTAATGATGAGGTTTCCAGACGGGCTAATAATGCGATGCGTTCTTATGATATGACCGTTGTACAGATGAATGCCCTGAATATATTGATGAAATCGCTTGAAAAAAAACTGTCGTTAAAAGAGCTGGAACATTCTTTACATGTTGCCCAATCTACGGCTGCTGGTATTGTTGTCCGTTTAGAACAAAAGGGGTTTGTGGAAAGTTTTGGCGATCCTAATGATAAGCGTATTAAGCTTGTCAGCATCACCCAGGCAGGAGAAGATTGCTGGCTGGCAGCGGAAGCAGAACGAAAGCGGGAAGAAGAACTGATGGTGTCGGAGTTGACCGACGCAGAGAGAGATATCTTACTGCTCCTCCTGCAAAAGGTGTGGGATGCATTGAAATAAAAAAAAGAAAATCTGCCAATGCGCAGATTTTCTTTTAGAACAAATTGATCGTATGCTATTAATAGCTAGCGAACAAAAGAAAGGAGATTCATTTATGATAAAAACACTATTCAGACAAATTGGGGAATATAAAAGGGATTCTATCTTGACCCCAGTTTTCACAGCGCTTGAGGTGCTGATGGAAATTCTGATCCCCTTTGTCACAGCATCTATTATTGATAAAGGAATTGAAGCAGGAGATATGCAGAAGGTGTGCCTGTATGGAACTGTAATGCTTTTGCTGGCGTTTCTAAGCCTGTTCTTTGGAATTCAGGCAGGACGCTTTGGAGCTTCTGCTTCAACCGGTTTTGCCTGCAACCTGCGGGACAGTATGTATGAGAACATTCAGACGTTCTCCTTTTCCAATATCGACAAATTCAGCACTGCCGGATTGGTTACAAGAATGACTACCGATGTTACAAACTTGCAAAATGCCTATCAGATGACTCTGAGGATCGCAGTCCGGGCACCGCTGATGCTGATATGCAGCATGATCATGTGCTTTATTATTAACGTACAGCTTAGTATGGTGTTCCTTGTTGCCCTGATTTTTCTTAGTTGTGCCCTGATTTTTATTATGAGCAGAACCACCCCGTTATTTAATCAGGTATTCTCAAAATATGACGATTTAAATGCCAGTGTTCAGGAGAATGTTTTTGCTATCCGAGTTGTCAAAGCTTTTGTGAGAGAGGATTACGAGAATCGGAAATTTACAACAGCTGCAGAGAATTTGTACCGCCTATTCGTTAAAGCGGAATCCTTGCTGGCATTTAATAATCCCATGATGATGCTGGTAATTTACGGATGTATCATCCTCCTGTCCTGGTTTGGCGCACACGCCATTGTGGGTGGAACGCTCACTACTGGAAACCTGACTTCCCTGTTCAGCTATGTTATGAGCATGATGATGTCCCTGATGATGCTTTCTATGATCTTTGTCATGCTTTCCATGAGTGCCGCCAGCGCAAAAAGAATCGCTGAGGTTTTGGAAGAAACACCTGATCTGACTGACCCGGAAAAACCGCTCATGACTATCGAGGACGGCAGTATAGATTTCAATCATGTCAGCTTCTCTTATAAAAAGGATGCAAACGAAGATACTCTCCATGACATCGATCTGCATATTAAGGCTGGAGAAACGATCGGCATCATTGGAGGTATCGGCTGTGGAAAGTCAAGTCTGGTTAACCTTATCAGTAGGCTCTACGATGTATCAGATGGTACGGTATGCGTGGGCGGCAGGGATGTCCGCAGCTATGATATGGAGACTTTGCGAAATCAGGTAGCCGTGGTGCTTCAAAAAAATGTGTTATTCTCAGGTACGATTTTAGATAATCTTCGCTGGGGTAAAGAGGATGCATCAAGAGAAGAATGCAGGGAAGTTTGCAGGCAGGCTTGTGCTGATGAATTTATCGACCGCCTGCCCGATGGATATGATACCTGGCTTGAACAGGGTGGCAGTAATGTATCCGGTGGGCAGCGGCAGCGTCTTTGCATTGCCAGAGCACTTTTAAAGCGGCCAAAGGTACTGATTCTGGATGATTCCACCAGTGCTGTGGATACCGCCACAGACGCAAAAATCAGGGAAGCATTTACGAAGAAAATCCCCGGCACCACAAAGTTGATTATTTCTCAGCGAATCTCCAGCATTGAGAATGCCGACCGGATTCTGGTATTGGATGAAGGTCGGGTAAGTGGCTTTGATACTCATGAAAATCTGCTGAAGACCAATCATATTTATCACGAAATTTACGATGCACAGGTGCAGGGCGGCGATTTCGACAATCCGGCAGCCTGAAAGGAGGAATTAGACAATGAATAAAAAAGAAGAAATGAAATCGGCGGAAGAAAACAAAACCAATGGACCTGCAGTATTGAAGCGGCTGATAGCCTACATTCTGAAAAATTATAAGTGCTCATGTCTGGCTGTAATTGTGGGAATTCTTGTTTCTGCATTGACGACCCTTTGCGCTACTTTGTTTATGCAAAGGCTTATCGACGATTATATTGTCCCTTTGATGCAGGAGGTTGTTCCTGACTACGCACCGCTTGCCCATTCCCTTGCTTCCCTTGCGGCAGTATTACTGGTGGGCGTTCTATGTGCTTATGGATATAACCGGATCATGGTAAATGTCAGCCAGGGAACCATGAAACGGTTGCGAGTGGAATTGTTTACCAACATGGAATCCCTGCCGATCAAGTATTTTGATACCCATGCTCATGGTGATATTATGTCGGTTTACACGAATGATACGGATACCCTGCGGCAGCTGATCGGGCAGAGTCTCCCTCAGCTTGTTAATTCCTGCATTACATTGGTATCCACACTGCTTAGTATGATCATTTTAGATATCCCTTTAACTGTAGTCTCTTTGGTGATGGTGGCCATTATGCTTTTAGCTACCTCAAAACTGAGCAAACTGTCTTCCGGATATTTCATTCAGCAACAGAAGGATATGGCAACAGTCAACGGATACATTGAGGAAATGATGGAGGGGCAGAAAGTGGTTAAGGTGTTTTGTCATGAGGAAAAAAGTCTGGCAGAATTCCGGAAATTGAATCGGCAGCTTCGGGAAAGTGCCAACAATGCAAATAAAATCGCTAATATTACTATGCCGGTCAATGCGAATCTGGGAAACATCAGCTATGTGCTTTGTGCCGTAATCGGAGGACTTCTGGCACTAAACGGATATGCTGGTCTGACAATTGGAACCCTTGTTGCTTTTCTAAATCTGAATAAGAGCTTTACTCAACCTATCACACAGATCAGCCAGCAGGTCAGCAGTATTGTTATGGCTGCTGCAGGCGCAGAACGTGTATTCAATCTGCTGGATGAGAAGGCGGAGCAGGATGAGGGCTATGTTGAGCTGGTGCAGGCAAAGGAAAAAGCGGATGGAACCTTGTGTGAAACTACCGAACATACTGGGCTGTGGGCTTGGAAGCATCCCCACATGGCGGATGGTACGACCACTTATGTAAAACTGCAGGGCGATGTGACCTTTGATGGTGTGGATTTTAGCTATGACGAGAAAAAGCTGGTGCTGCATGACATCAGAATGTATGCGACTCCGGGACAAAAAATTGCTTTTGTAGGAAGCACTGGTGCGGGAAAAACTACCATTACCAACCTGATTAACCGTTTCTACGATATTCAGGATGGAAAGATCCGCTATGACGGCATCAACATTAATAAGATCAAAAAAGCTGATCTCCGGCACAGTCTGGGAATCGTTTTGCAGGACACCCACCTGTTTACAGGGACGGTAATGGACAATATTCGCTATGGGCGTCTGGATGCCACCGATGAAGAATGTATAGCGGCCGCGAAGCTGGCCAATGCAGATGGTTTCATACGGCGGCTGCCTAAGGGGTATGAAACCGTGTTGACCGGCGACGGAGCGAACCTGAGCCAGGGACAGCGTCAGCTTCTTGCCATTGCCCGGGCTGCAGTGGCCGACCCTCCGGCACTGATTCTGGATGAAGCCACATCTTCTATTGATACCCGGACTGAGGCTCTTGTGCAGAAAGGCATGGATGCGCTGATGAAGGGCCGTACATCCTTCGTGATCGCTCACCGCTTATCCACCGTGCGCAATGCCGATTGCATTATGGTCATGGAACAGGGCCGTATTATAGAAAGAGGTACACATGATGGATTATTGGCGCAAAAAGGCAAATATTATCAGCTTTATACAGGCAATGCGATTCGTGCGTAAATCCACAATTAGTTTTCATTTATTATCAATGAGAATATATACAAAATAAGATGTGAGGTCATCGGACCTCCTCAGTAGCAGAAAGGAATGATGAAAAATGGATCAAACAAATCAGTTAGGAAAAGAGAAAATCGGAAGGCTTTTGTTGATTTTCTCTGTCACAAGTGTAGTGTCATTTCAAACGGAATAAGACAGCACCTTGTGGTGTCCATACAAAAAAGAATGAGGAAGAAGAACCGTTTTGAGCGGATTGTGTAATGCGGATATTGTAATCGGATTATGCGCTATGAATACCGGGCAAAGTCATCGGATGTTTTCTACTGCGAGACAACCAGACATGCGGATGTGCCGATAGATGAAAATACCTGTGATTGCCGGGAATATGAAGTGGATAAGATTAATGCTGTTGTATTGAAGTCTGTAAAGCAGATCGGGGAGTTGGCGGAAAGGAAATTTTGTATTGCAAAGAGTGACAGCAATGGTCAAAGGGAAAATGTTATACGGCTGGAGCGGGAGATCGGACAACTTCTTATGGTGTCCGGCACTTTCTCTATTTTCAGTTATAAAAAAATAAGCTATAATCAATCATATACCTTAAATCAGTAAATGAAGTGGGATTGTATGAAACCTGGAGACACAGCTTTTATGATAGAGTCAAACAGATGAATTAGAGAAGTGGAGATAATCAGATACAGCGGCGGACTTTATCTTATTCGTTTTAAGGATAGTGGTGGTGGAATACAGGTACGGAAAAACAGGCTATTTCCGACAAGGGAGGAAGCCGAAGAAAATTGGCCACAGCCTTCACAAAAGCAACACAGGACACCGTATGATTATATGTAAATGGGGCCAGTGATGAGGTAAATAATGAGAATATTTGTCGATGCAGATGCCTGTCCCGTAATAGGCATTATTGAAAGACTAGCAAAAAAGTATGATGTGCCAGTAACCTTGTTGTGTGATACAAACCATGTTTTGGTTTCTGATTATAGTGAAGTAAATGTAATTGGAGCCGGAGCAGACGCAGTTGACTACGCCTTGATCGGGTTATGCAGTAAAGGGGATATTGTTGTTTCACAGGATTATGGTGTTGCAGCCATGGCATTAGGAAAGGGCGCATATGCGATTCACCAATCGGGAAAATGGTATACAAATGAAAACATAGATCAGATGTTGATGGAACGCCATTTGGCAAAGAAGGCGAGGAGAGCAACAAAGAAGAATCATTTAAAAGGGCCGAGGAAACGAAGCGCACAAGATGATGAAAGATTTGCAGAGTCATTTGAAAAGATGATAAGAAAAGTACAGGAGAACTAAGAGGTAAAGGAAATTGCGTAAAGAAGAAATATTCAAGTATGTAAAAAAGTTATATGGAACGGAGCCGGAATATCTATGGGAGTGTTATCCGTCTGATGCCGTATTGAGACATGCTGGCAATAAGAAATGGTATGCGGTTGCCTGATCCAAAGTCCAGAGACATTGTGTACTTATCGTGGACAATGTAAGCCTTGTCCGGTAGATCTGGATATCGCAATGATAAATAAGTATTATAATCTGGCAATTATGCAGCCTGAGGTACCTGAAACAACAAAATCGCATTATATGTTGCTTGAGCATAAGGCATCGGAATGTCTGGAATGCCATGCATGTGAAACGAGATGTCCATTTAACGTTTCTATTTCGGAAAGGATGAAAAAAGCGTTGTAACACTTGCAGGATTTACCAGTCATCTTCTTCCAGGCACAGTGACAATGCATAAAGGTCAGGTTATCAGTGGCAGTAATGGTATTGCAGGTCTTGTCGGCTTTATGCCGTTTGATGTTGATGTAACTGAAATTCCAAGTATGATGGCAGAGGGAAAATGTTTTGATGAGTATCTGTTCCGGGGAATGTTTCAGATCGCAGTTGATAATAAGATAT
>JAUNOI010000088.1 GCA_030531165.1 Lachnospiraceae bacterium | reverse complement strand
CTTTACGATTGGAAGATTGGGAGTCCCTATATTTTTGATGATATCTGGATATTTGTTGTTGGACAGAGTCTATGATGAAGAAAGAACACTTCGTTTTTGGAAGAAAAACTGGGTAAATCTTTTGAGATGCACGGTATTTTGGTATCTTATTTATGATTTGTTCTTAAAGTTTTATTTGAAACAGGAAATCTCAATACTGGCGGTTATCACGGATCTCCTGTTTGTCCATAAGCTGAATATGGGACATGCCTGGTATATGCCAATGATTCTTGGCATGTATGTTTTGGTTCCATTTGTGTCGATGGCGCTAACGTCTATTGATAAACATATGTTAAAGTTTCCGATGATATTTTTTACGTTTATTGCTTTCGGATGTCCGCTTATAAATGTTATCAGCCATACTCTGCAGATAGGTGGATTGTCCGTACAGTTATCTGCCGGATTTAGCGGAGGAGTATACGGCCTTTATATGATCATGGGATATCTATTAAAGAAGGGATTTTTAAAGAGTTTTAAAACTGGAACTTGTGTTTTCATCGGAAGTATAGGGCTTGTTTTGGGAGTAGCTCTTCAAATATGGGCGTATTCAAATAATTACGAATATAATATCTGGTATGACTGTCTGTTTTTGTTAATTGCAGGCCTCATGTTTTTTGAGGCAGCATCAAGGATAAGAAGCGTACCGATGTACACAATGGTAAAGCAAATTTCGTATTATTCGTTTGCGATTTATTTAATTCATGGTATGATTCGAATCATTTTAATTAAATGTGTAGCCAACCTGCATATGATGATTTTGGTCGAGGTGTTTGTTGTATGGATGCTTTCTTTTGTCATCAGTTTACTATGCGCATGGTTCATCAATAAGATTCCAGTAGTCGGCAGAATCATTCTAAATACAAAGAAATAAAGTTTGCGGGTATGAAACTGGAAGAAAAAACAGCTGATGAACTGATTTTATCAATCAGCGCAACCAGTGACTATGTAAAAATAGATTGGAAAATTTGGTTTCTGCAATTTTTCCAATCCGCATATCTGAAACATTTCTTTATATCGTTTGTAACTCTTTGTACGCCGATATTGGATTAATTGGATTACATTTCGTGCAAATAGGTTCTGTGTGTGTTATGATAGGAATAAGACATATTAAAATTGAGAAAGTACAAGGTAAAAAGCAATGGCATCAGAACGAACCGAAGAATTATATAAGCTTTTATCAAGCAGGGGTTATCCGAAAGAGTTATGCGCGGAAATTGCATATAAGAATATGAATACGGATTACACCGCTACCAGGATGATCGGTTATCTTTACCGGGTAACAAATCCGAGAATCGAAGATTTGATTGATGAAATGTTAGCAATTTTAAGTGACAGGGAAGAAATTCTTCGAAAAAAAGAGGCAGAACGTGCTCAGGCGGCAATCAATGAAATTTATCGAAATGGTTTATAGGAGGCAGATATGGCAGTCATAACGAGGAAAGCAGTTTTTCACCAAGATATTCGAACAGTATGGAATGTTGTGACTTCTTTAGAAAAGTATTCTTGGCGAAGTGATTTAAGTAAAATAGAAATCTTAAACGAATGGCAATTTGTAGAATATACAAACGAGAAGTATGCTACGACATTTTCAATCACTTTACAAGAACCATATCAGCGTTGGGAATTTGATATGGAAAATGATAACATGAAAGGACATTGGATTGGTATTTTTACTGCGAAAGGCGAGCAGACGGAAATCGAATTTACGGAAGATGTAACGGCAAAAAAACTGCTGATGAAACCGTTTGTGAAAGCATATCTGAAAAAGCAGCAGGAGCAATATATTGCAGATTTAGAAAAAGCGTTGCTTTGATCTGTTATGGCTGAGTAATTATCAGGTTGTAGTTTCGATGATAATTTTATCACATAGGTGTAAAAGATGTTTCAGAAAAGATAACAGTATTCTTTCAGATGCTGCTATCTTTTTTTATCGAAAAATGCTAAAATAAGAAGGAAAAAATGAAAAACACTTAAAGGAGACAGATATGAAAAAGTTCTTAAATGAATTCAAAGAATTCGCAATGCGTGGCAACATGATCGATCTTGCAGTTGGTATTATTATCGGCGGTGCGTTTACAACGATCGTTAATTCTCTTGTAAACGATGTTATTAATCCGATTTTAGGTCTTGTTATCGGAAAAATTGACTTTTCCTCGCTGTTTATTACTTTGGATGGCAAATCCTATGCTTCTTTAAAAGCAGCAGAAGAAGCAGGCGCGGCAGTATTAAAATACGGATCTTTTATATCAAATCTGATTAATTTTCTGATTATGGCATTTGTTGTATTTATGCTCGTGAAGATTATCGCGAAATTGACGCCGAAGACGGAAGAAAAACCGGAAGTGCCGACTACAAAAGTTTGTCCATATTGTAAAAGTGAAATTTCAATCGATGCAGTCAGATGTCCTAATTGTACATCAGAACTCGAATAATTGGATTTCGTATGTAAAAGGAGAAAGTGTTTTATGATAAAGGCTGTATTTTTTGATATTGATGGTACCCTGACAAGCCTTCGCACCGGGAAAATACCACAAAGTACATACAAGGCGTTAGAACAGCTGCATCAAAAAGGAATAAAGCGGTTTATTGCGACCGGCAGACATATCATTGACGTTGACTTGACGCCGGTACGAGATATATCTTTTGACGGATATGTAACGTTAAACGGACAGATTTGTCTCGATGGTTCACGAAAAAGTTTTTATGATAATCCAGTCGATTCCGAAGATGCAGAATATATGGTTGATCTGTTTGAAAAAAAGGAACTTATCATTGTAATTGCGGAAATGAATCGTAAATACATCAATTATCTGACCGAAGAGGATTTGAAACTTCAAAAGATGAATTTGATCCCGAAGACAGATGTTGGCACTTATAAAGGCGAAAAAATTTATCAGTTTATGTTGCACAGCAATATCGAAATTGCGAAAGAAATCGCTTCCCAGTTGAAAAAATGCAAGGCGACACATTGGCCGCCTGACGGCACTGATATCATTCCTTCCTACGGCGGAAAAGTTATCGGAATTCAAAAGACGCTGGAACATTATGGGATTCGGCAGGAGGAAACGATGGCATTTGGAGATGGGGATAATGATAAGGAGATGATCTCATTTGCACAGATTGGAGTCGCAATGGGAAATGCAGAAGATGACGTCAGACAATGTGCTGATTATGTGACTACAGATGTTGAAGAAGATGGGATTATGAAAGCATTGCAACATTTTCATGTACTATAACGGGAGTCTATACTGATATCACGAAGGAGGACGATTATGATTTATTATGTGTCTGCGCATGCGGAAGAATACGGAGACGGAACAAAGGAAAAGCCTTTCAGAACGATAAATGAAGCTGCACAGATTGCAAAAGCTGGCGATGAGGTAATTGTTGCACCAGGAATTTATCATGAATATGTCGATCCTCGAAATGGCGGAACAGATGAAGAGCACCGGATTACTTATCGTTCAGAAGTGCCTTATGGGGCCGTGATCACTGGATCAGAGGTGATGAAGAACTGGACGCATTATGAGGGTGATACATGGAAAGCCCGTATTCCAAATGAACGATTTGGTGAATATAATCCATATACAACTGTCATATTTGGCGATTGGTATTTTGCGACGGAAACGCATACTGGAGAAGTATACCTCAATGGAAAATCCATGTATGAATCGGATACTTTGGAAGGTGTTTTACATCCGAAAACTTATATGCCTTCATGGGATCGGGATTTTACGAAACATAAATGGTATACGGAGCAGGATGGCAATGTTACGGTTATTTATGCGAATTTTCAGGGAGTTGATCCCAACGAAGAACACGTAGAGATTAATTTCCGTCGAAATTGTTTCTACCCTTCTGAAACTGGAAAAAATTATATTACAGTATCAGGATTTGTTATCAAACAGGCAGCGACACAATGGGCACCTCCGACTGCTGATCAGGAAGGAATGATCGGACCGCACTGGGCAAAAGGCTGGATCATTGAGGACTGCGAGATTTCTGATTCAAAATGCAGTGGTATCTCACTCGGAAAATATCTTCAGCCGAACAATAATAATAAATGGTTTACGAGCGGGCTCAAAGATGGAACGCAGACGGAGCGCGACGCAATCTGCCAGGCACAGAACGAAGGATGGACAAAAGAAACTATCGGTTCTCATATCATTCGCCGGTGTGAGATCCATGACTGCGGACAGACGGGCATCGTCGGACATCTTGGAGGTGTATTTTCGCTGATCGAAGATAACCACATCCATCATATTAATAATAAGCAGGATCTCGCCGGAGCGGAGATTGGCGGCATTAAAATGCATGCGGCAATTGATGTTATTTTTCGCAAAAATCACATTCATCATTGCACAAGAGGTATTTGGCTCGATTGGCAGGCTCAGGGCACGCGTGTAACCGAAAATTTGTTCCATGACAATACACCGCCTGTCGGCACAGAGATCAATGGCGGGCTGTCATGGGGTGAAGATTTGTTTATCGAAGTTTCCCATGGTCCTACATTGGTTGACAATAATCTCTTATTATCGACGGTTGCATGTCGCCTTGCAACGCAAGGATGTGCATTTGTACATAACCTGATTGCCGGCTCGTTTACATGTGTTGGAGAGGGTACGTCAAACGGCGGTGAAAAGTTCTCAACCGAGCGTTATACGCCATATCACGTGCCGCATCGAACGGAAATTGCCGGATTTATGACAATTCTTCATGGAGATATGCGGTTTTATAATAACATTTTCGTGCAGCAGGAGATAAATCGTGTCGATCTCCAGGCATACATCGATAAAGAACATCGCGGCGATCTGCATTTTATATGCGGAACAAAACCATATGATGATTATCCGACCGAGGAAGCATGGCTGCATCGTTTTACATTGCATACGCCGCAAAGTGAAATTGATAAAGACCGCTATTACGATCATCTTCCGGTCTGGACTGGCGGTAATCTGTATTTTAATGGAGCACAGCCGTGTAATATCGAAACAGATGCAATCGTTAACACGACGGATCCTATCTTTTTAGAATTAGATGGAGAGGGATCACTTCATACGAATTTATTTGATTATATCAAAAATTATACGTGTGTTTCCGTTTCAACTGATTCGTTAAAAGAAGCATTCGAACCGGAGCAGAAGTTCGAAATGCCGGATGGTTCACCGATTGTATTTGGAATGGATTATTGTCAATTGTGATTCGAAGAAGTTTTCTTACCCCACAGATCACAATTACCAGGGCAAAACGAAAAGTATTTTTGGGAGAATAGAACATATGAAAAACACAATTCTAAATGGTCATTTATCCGCACTTTTTTGTATTATCATCTGGAGTACGACTTATATTTCCAGCAAAGTACTGCTGCAGACATTCCTGCCCGTGGAAATTTTAGTCATCCGCTTTCTGATTGGACTTCTGGTATTGATGATCATTTGTCCAAAAAGATTGGAATTTCAGGGAAAGAAAGAGCTTTATTATATCGGGGCTGGGTTCTTTGGAATTTTTATCTATTATCAGATGGATAACATCGCTTTGCTCTATACGATGGCTTCTAATTTAGGAGTGATTATGTCGATTGCACCATTTTTCACAGCAATTTTAACCCAAATATTTTATCCGGAAGAAAAAAGCTTTGATAAGCCTTTTGTGATCGGCTTTCTTTTTGCAATCACAGGAATTGCGCTGATCAGTTTTAATGGAGCGAAACTTTCTATCAATCCAAAAGGAGATCTGCTTGCTGTGCTCGGTGCATTCGCATGGGCGGTATATTCGGTATTATTTAAAAAAATCAACAGCTTTGGCCATGCAACAATTTTAGATACAAAACGATGTAATTTTTACGGATTTCTTTTTATGATTCCATTGTTCTTCCTGGAAGACGGACAGATGCATGCGGAAAGTTTCACGGATCCGGTTATTTTAGGCAATTTTTTATATTTAAGTGTACTTGCATCAGCAGTTTGTTTTGTTGCGTGGAATTATGCGACGAGAGTAGTAGGCGTTATGACGACGAGTATCTATATTTATCTGGGACCAATCGTAACGATTGCGGCTTCCTATTTGATTTTACATGAGCCAATCACAAAACTGATGTTGCTAGGTACTGTGTTGACATTGATCGGTCTTGTTTTGTCAGAATATTCTGAATATATAATAAAATATAAAAAATATATTGACAATTAAAGAATTTGGTGTATAATAACAGTATAAAGTAAAACAAAGGAAGAAATAAGATGAACAAATGTGAATTAATTTCTCAAATGTATTTACTTATCTTAATAACGACCGGTATAAAAAAAAACAAAAAAGGACGTGAAACAATAGAATCGGAGGTTATAAAGTGAAGCTTTTGATCATTCATTAAAAGGGCTGTCTGATAGGAGAAATGTCGGATGGCCCTTTTTCTTTGCCTTTTATGTTGTTATTTGCTATAATGAAACAGCGTAAAAAGTATTTATATATTGGGAGGGGATATTGATGTCTTCAGAAAGAGATTTAAAAAAAGAACAAAAGAGAAAAGAGCGTGAAGAAAGACAGAAGGAAATCGCAAGATCAATGTCTGTCGCAGAACTTGAACACAGCTATAAAATAAGAAATCGTATCTATATTGCATTCTTCATTTTGACGATTTTAAGCGCATTTTTCCGCCCTTGGTTTTATACGATTATTTTGATTATTATTACCGTACGGGAAAAGAGAAAAAGAGATAATATAGCAGCAGCATATCAGATCAGGACAGGAGAATCGATAAAATCCAGAAAACAGATAAAGCAGGATGTATAGAATTTAATACTGGGCTTTCCTATATTTTTTATAGACTTTGCAAAAAAATTGGTGTAAAATGTAGGATACCATCGAAAACAGACACATGTAGAAGGAGACGATATCGATTATGGCAAATGAAAATATTACGGATGAAAAAGCAGTACCTGTTAATAAAAAGAAGATTGCTATCATTGTGCTGGTTATCATTTTAGCCGTTTATATTATTGGGGTAATTTTCTTTCATAACCGTTACTTATTTGGTACGAAGATCGGCGATAAAAAAATCAGCGGAAAAACATCTGATCAGGTAGAGGCAATGCTTTCGGATGATGCAAAGAATTATGATCTTACTTTGACAGGGCGGAAGAGTTTTACAGATCATATTAAAGGTGAGGACATTGATCTGAGAATCACATTAGGTGACAATCTGCAAAAGGGTATGGAAAGTCAGAACTCTCTGCTTTGGTTTTTGGGCGCATCCAAAGATACCAGGAATTTAATGGCAGATGTTTCTTATGACTCAAAGAAGTTTAAAAATGCAGTGGACAGTCTGTCCTGTTTTGACAAGGAGAATATCATCGCTCCTGAAAATGCCAAAATTGTACTCAATGATAAGGACAAGTTTGTAATTAAAGAAGAAATTTATGGAACAACCGTAAAGAAAAAAGTACTGACACAAAAGATTCAGGAATGCCTGACAAATGTAGATACAGAGCTCAGTTTAAAATCTGCAAAATGCTATAAAGATCCTACATTATTAAAAGATGATAAACGATTAGAGGATGGAATTGAACAGGCAAACAAACTCGCTGATGTTTCAATTACCTATGACTTGATTATACGACGGA
>JAUNOI010000087.1 GCA_030531165.1 Lachnospiraceae bacterium | reverse complement strand
ATTCCTTTTCATAGCTATAACCATGAAATAAAAATGCATCTGGTTGATTGTCCAATCCATCTAACTTTCGAAGATTTCTACGTCGCAAAAATTCAATCGTTCTGATACTTTCCCATTTTACTTTTGTTGGCAACTTACCATTTGCTATTTTTTTAACTTGATTCCCCAATCTCTGATTTTTTTTCAATAGTTGATAATAATCTTTTGGTGACAACATCGCCGGGAAAATGATAGTCATCATATTGGCCCACTTGAGGAATTGAATATGGGTTCCTTGTCCACAACACGCACGTTTATCAGTAAATGTCTGCATACCATTATCAAAACGTTTGCATCTCCCATCTTTTCTTTTAGCATAATGGACACAATCTTTGTAGCATGCCGGAGCAGAACATTCTAAGCAATGTTCTTCCCACATAGTCGGACGTATTGCTGTAACCATATATTCATTTTTTATATTTTTTTTATATTCTGTTCGACTGTGTTTTTTTCGACGGTCCGCGTAATAGAATTGATACATGACACTCTCCCTATCCTATCTGTTTTCTGGCTACTTCCCTCATATTCAGGCTTTTCATGCCGTATTTTTTATTTAGATATCGATAATATTGAAAAATTTCTTCTAGTTGTTTTAAATGCTCTTCTGTCATAATTCCAATATTATGCGGATGCCACCATAGATGAAACGTCAATCCATTTTTGGCAGCATGGAGCATTTGTCTCTTTATTCTATAAATTTTAAGCTTTTCAAGCATTTTTAACGGTTTAAGAATCGGCTTATACATCCTGGATCCTACCAGGTTAACAACGCCAAATTCTATCTTTGGCTCATATCCACCTTGTCCAGTTAAAGGAAAATAGACATCTGCCAAACGAAGAATTCTCTTTAATGGACGAAAGGAAACTTTTTCATGAATCCAATCATTCTCTTCATCTCGATATGCATTAAATCGAAATTTATTTAATACTGCAATATATTCACTACTGCATTGATTTCTAGGCATAACGATAGAAGTCATATGATATCCTTTGTCTTTTGCAATAGAGACAGCGGCCTCTAAATCTGCTTCAAACTGCTTTACAGTCTGTCCACCCTCTCTACAGTAATAATGAGAAAATGTATGGCTTCCTATTTCCTGACCTGGTATTGAAGTAATCCGTCTAATTAATGAAGGGGCATAAAAGCAAGGGGATTCTTGCTCGTTTTTCCCAATTTTTCTAAAACATCTATATGGTGATAATTTTATATTATCATATGATGGCAACAATTCTTTTTTCGGAAAATATTTTCGCAATTCTTCATAGCTTTCGGCAAACATGAAACCTACGGTTGCCCATGTTGCATGAATGTGATATTTTTCAAACATTGAAAGTAAACGCGGAATTGCTTTTCTTCCTCCTAAAACATTATCTTTATATCTATTCAATGAGATGCCATCTTGCATTCCCCAAAATAATTCAAAATCCAATGAAACAATTAGTGTTCCTGTAGACATAGTCATCAACTCCAATTTTAATATATCTATAATAAGCCAGTGAAAAATCCCAGTATAGTAATCGAAGAATAATCTGTCGAAAATCCTGCATTATCATACATAAAAAATAGAAAGAAAAACGCCATTGCCAAAAATGTTGTTAATTTATAGGATCTTTCATTAAACAAGTTTCTCAAAACCCATGGAATCATGCAGGCATTCCCAATCTCAAAGTATGTTGCAATACGACCAAACATATTTGCCCCATTTTGAGATGCTAGCAACATAACCATAATACTGATAATTGTCATATTCGATAATAGTTCATGTGCTGGTTCCATTTTCGATAAAAGACGATTTCGAAATATTAAAATCACACACGGACAAACTGCAAAAACTGCAACTCGAAATACGCTCATTCCATTACCATCAAATACTTCTTCTTCCGCTACCGTCTTTCCAATACTATCTGCATACTCAAGCAAAGATGAAATTGTGTCATTAAAAGTTGCAAGCACAATAATCGTAAATGCAATTAATAACAAACTTTGAAATCCCCAGGGTCTGGATCGAAATAATGGCAGAATTAAAAATAAAAATGCATAAGTATGAATCAACCCGGCAATTAACACAATCAAAATATATCGTCCATATTTTTTATCAAGCAGATAGGGAATTGAAAATGTCAAAATCGCCATACCACTGATCTGCTTTAATGCGGCCATACCAAACACAAAAGTCCCCAATGCAAAGAAGATGAATATTGCAATAGCAAAATCCTCACCATCGGTATAAGTTAAAATAAAATAAACCAATAACGAAATATCAATTACTGCCCATATCATGAAAAAGATATGATAATTCCCTGTGAAAGAACGGATCAATGCCTGAATTCCATAAAAAAATGGATTATGCAGCGGATGAAGATTATCCGGATCAGCTAAAAAATCCCGAATACCTTCTGATTCTGTAAAACCACGTATATAAGCTGCTGTATCATTGTATCCGGTTCTTAATCCAACGAACAACACCATAAGAATGATCATAATAACAATGTAAAAATTAATTCGTTTTCTTTCGCCAGCTACAAGTTCATAATTATGGCCAAAATATTGAGATTGATATGCCAATATAAAGGATACAATAAATACAAATAACAAATTTCTCATTTTACTTCACCAAAATCTTACCTATTGTCTCTTCCACAACTTTTTTCTTATCAAATTCTTTTTCCATCCATGCTCTTCCCGCTTTTCCCATACTCTCTCTTCCCTCTTTAGAAAGCTCTATAAATTTTTTCATAGTCAGATAGAGCGCTTTCTGATCTTCAACTGAACAAAGATATCCACTTTTTCCATCCAGAACTGCTTCTCTGCATCCCGGAATATCGCTGGTAATCAGTGCACGTCCAGTTGCTGCTGCTTCTAATAAGACATTGGACATTCCTTCGTGATAAGACGGAAGGACAATGCAATGGGCATTTTTATAATATGGCCGTACTTCTTGCTGAAAACCATAGAATTCGATGACTCCATCTTTTTGAAGTTTTTTTACTTCGGATTCATACTCATCCTCAAAAAAGCCGACAACGTCAAAGACGATTTTATCTTTATATTCTTTTTTCAGGCGCTTTGCTGCATAAAAGAATTCATCGACACCTTTTTCTTTCATGATTCTGCCAACAAACAGGAAATGAAGCTGTTCGCCTTCCTGATATAGCTGATAATTATAATAGTCCAGATTAATTCCGGCACCATGAAGGATTTTCTGCTTTTCTGCCGGAATAATCTTCTTATCTCGGAAAACTTTTGCATTTCCTTCATTCTCAAAAAATACAATTTTAGCATTTTTCAGAGAAATCTTGTGCATTAAAACTACAAACCATGTTAATAGAGGTTTTTGAAATGCTGTTCCTAACCCCTGCACGTTAACACAATATGGTATTTTATTGATCCGACATGCAAATCCTCCATAGATATTCGGCTTTATGGAATATGTAATGACTTCGTCAGGTTTGATTTTCTTTAAATAATACATATATCTACGAAATAATTTTATATCGGTAAGCGGATTGATTCCTCTACGATCTATATCTGTATGAATAATTTTACATCCAAGCTTTCGAAAATCATCAACATGGTCTCCGCACGGCATACTCAATATAACTGTGTAACTCTTTAATAATTCTGCAATCAATTCTCTACGAAATTGCCAGAGCATAAAGGAATGATTTGTCATAATCAGAATTTTTTTCTTCTTTCTTCTATTGTAATGTACCTCTTCCTTTTCGTCTTCGGCTTCCGTTGCCATCGCTCCAGTTCCACCTTCAACAACACCTTTTCCTTCAAACACTGCTGCAAACGTTCCAAAGAAACACTTGATATCCATAAGGAGACCAAATTTCTCAACGTACTCACCGTCTAATTTTGCTTTCACTTCAATCGGAAGTTCATCTCGTCCATTGATCTGTGCCCATCCAGTAAGACCAGGCTTAATATCATTGGCACCATATCGATCTCTCTCCTCAATCAGATCATATTGATTCCAAAGAGCTGGCCGAGGGCCGCATACACAAATCTGTCCTCTGCCAATATTGAATACCTGTGGAAGTTCATCCAGACTTGTCTTGCGAAGAAAATGTCCCATTCGCGTGATATATTGATCCGGATTCTCCAATAGATGTGTTGGCACGTCTTTTGGCGTATTGACTTTCATTGTCCGGAACTTGTAAATATAAAAATGCGTTTTGTGATTTCCGATACGCTTTTGCTTGAAAATAATCGGACCTGGATCATCTATAAAAATCAGGATCGCAAGAATAGCAAACACCGGTATCAACACAACACTGGAAAGGATTCCCAGAAAACGATCAATCCTATATTTCCATTTTAAATATGTAATTTGCTTTTTTGTAAATATTTCTGGATAAGTCATATCCAACTCCTTTTATTCTGCCTCGACATAATGATATTCCGGCACTAATTTTTTTACGGCTTTCCGAATATTTATTACATCTTCGGAATATGCTATATCATGGAGTTCTGCGAGTAATTTCTTCAAAACATCCGGATCTTTTGGCGGAAGCTGTGCAATAAAGATACGATTATTATTCGTAGCAATCTTATTCTTTTCACTGATTAATAATTCTTCGTACAGCTTCTCTCCCGGTCTTAGACCGGTAAAGATAATTTTAATATCTTCATTCGGCACATAACCGGATAATCGGATCATGTTCTCGGCAAGATCTAAGATCTTAACTGGCTCTCCCATATCCAGGATAAAAATCTCTCCTCCGTGACCGTATGCCCCTGCCTCCAGCACCAGATTTACAGCTTCCGGAATCGTCATAAAATAACGGATGATATCGGGATGCGTGACCGTGACCGGACCGCCTGCTTGAATCTGCTTACGAAACAGCGGTACCACGCTGCCATTGCTGCCCAGCACGTTTCCAAAACGAACTGCCATATATTCCGTTTCCGATATTCCATTAAAATACTGGATAACCAGTTCACAGATTCGCTTAGAAGCACCCATGATGTTCGTCGGGCGTACTGCTTTATCTGTTGAAATCAGTACCATACGCTTCACATCATTTTCCGATGCGGCTCTTGCTACATTATAAGTTCCGAATACATTATTGCGAATCGCATCGCAAGGGCTGTTCTCCATCAATGGCACATGTTTATGTGCCGCGGCATGAAAAATAACTTTAGGTCGATAATTCTTTATAATATTATTAATTCTTCGCTTATTTTGAACAGATACGATCAAAACAATCAAATCCAGTTCCGGATGATTGTGGATCAGTTCCATCTGAAGATCATAAGCATTATTCTCATAATTATCCAGGACAATCAGCTGTTTCGGATGATAATCCGCGATCTGGCGGCATAGCTCGCTGCCAATCGAACCGCCTCCACCTGTAACCATGACAACCTGATCTTCAACATATCCCATAACCTTGCTGTTATCATTGCGAATCGGATCTCGTCCTAACAAATCTTCAATCTCTACATTTTTAAGTCTTGATATGCTGACTTCTTCATTTACCATCTGATAGATGCCCGGAATTAATTTTACATTGCAGCAGGTTTCTTTACAGTAATCCAGAATTTCTTTCCTCTCAGACGGCTTCATGCTCGGAATCGCAAATACGATTTCCTTAACATTGTAATCATTCACCGCCTGGCTGATCTTCGTTCGATCACCGACGACACGGACTCCATGAATATAGGTACCAAGTTTCGCCGGATCATCATCAATAATACAGACCGCCTCATGATCGATATACTTGCTGTTCCTCATCTCGTTGATCAGAACTTCACCGCCTTTTCCGGCACCGATGATCATCGTTCGGATCGTCTCATCAGAACCATGAATAAAATATGCTCTGAGAACACGAAATCCTCGATAGCCAAACCGAATGGCAGCTGTTCCGATGAGAAGCTGCATGCCGAAAAACAGTGGATAACTCCTTGGTATCGGCAGATGCATGATGTAGAAAATCGTAAGAACCTGCACAATGCAGGCTGCCAAACATGCAAGTACAATGTGCATGGCCTCTTCTACACTGGCAAACCGCCACATACTGCTATATAATTTAAAAATAATGAATATAATTAATGTAGATATTACGCCGATTGGTAAATATGTAATTACTGACTTCCAAAACATTGGCTCTACAGAACGAAAACGCAGATCAAAGCGAACCAAAAGCGATGTTACGATAATACATGCAATCATCACACAATCCACTACTCCCAGCAGAAAACTTCGGATTCGACTTTCTCTTGAATGTTCAAAAAGATGCGTATTGACTTTTTTCAATTTTTTCTCCCCTTTCGTATACATATACATACATAATATATACACGATGGTATTATACAACAGTTATGAAACAAATATCAATGATTTTTTGCATTTTTTTCGAATATATTTTTACAGATATTTGTTATTTATGTATTTTCAATAACGAATCTTGTATTTTTCCACATAAAAAAGCCAAGGCGAATCATATCAAAACACCTTGGCTCCTTTTGTTTATTTTATTGTAAGAAAGATTAGCACATATCCCTCAAGAATGCCTCATAGCACTTCTCTGCTTCATAAATATCTGCTTTGCTGCAGATTTCCCAAGGAGCATGCATGCTGAGCACAGCTACTCCGCTGTCAATAACATTCATGCCATATGCTGCCGGAATATAGGCAATCGTTCCGCCACCGCCAAAATCGACTTTTCCAAGTTCGGCAGTTTGAAAATGAACACCGTTGTCATCCATAATTTTACGAAGTCTTCCCATATATTCTGCACTTGCATCGTTGGATCCGGATTTACCTCGCGCACCGGTGTATTTGCTAAATACGACACCTCGTCCGAAATAAGAGCAGTTCTTCTTTTCAAATGCTGCTGCAAATGTCGGATCATAAGCAGCATTCACATCGGAGGACAACATGCTTGAATTTGCAAGGCATCTGCGGATAGCAAGTTCTGAGTATACACCCATACGATCCATTACCTCTGCAACCGTATTTTCAAAAAAGTGGGAATGCATACCGGTTGCACCTACACTACCGATTTCCTCTTTGTCCACAAGAATACATACAGCTGTCTTTTCCGGGGCTTCAACATTCAATGCAGCGACAAGCGATGTATAAGCGCAGACACGGTCATCCTGCCCATAAGACATAACCATGCTTCTGTCTAAACCAAAATCTCTTGCCTTTCCAGCTGGCACGACTTCTAATTCCGCTGATAAAAAGTCTTCTTCTTCGATATCATATTTTTCTTTCAAGATTCCAAGGATGCCTGCTTTTACTGCATCTTTTTCCGTATCCTTGAGCGGCTGACTGCCAACTAATACATCCAGTTCTTCTCCTTCGATCACAACAGAGGCCTTCTTCTCCATCTGCTTACCTGCCAGATGAATGAGCAGATCTGTAATTCCAACAACCGGATCGTCTTCGTCTTCGCCGATAACAACATCTGCAACCATTCCATCCTTTTTCACAACCACTCCATGAATTGCAAGCGGCAGCGCCACCCACTGGTATTTTTTGATTCCGCCGTAATAATGGGTATCAAGATAAGCCAGATCGGTATCCTCATATAGCGGATTCTGCTTCAAATCAAGTCTTGGCGAATCAATATGCGCTCCTAATATATTCAGGCCATCTTCCAAAGGCTGTCTTCCAATCT
>JAUNOI010000086.1 GCA_030531165.1 Lachnospiraceae bacterium | reverse complement strand
GTACTGGTGGTGGCGGATATGTCGATTAAGGCATCAGGTAATTTTGAAAAGAGAGAACCGCCAATATACCAAGGAAAGGAAGAATTAAGATGAGTAAGAATATCGATTGGTCAAATTTAGGATTTGGCTATATGGAGACAGACAAAAGATTTGTATCCAACTTTAAAGATGGTGCGTGGGATGAAGGCGGATTGATTGATGATCCTACCGTAACGATGAGCGAATGTGCCTGTGTTCTTCAATATGCGCAGACAGTGTTTGAAGGATTGAAAGCATATACGACAGAAGATGGAAAGATCGTATGTTTCCGTCCGGATTTGAATGCATCCCGTCTTGCTGATTCGGCACGAAGACTTGAGATGCCGGTATTTCCGGAAGATAAATTTGTAGAAGCTATAGTCAAAACCGTTGAGGCAAATATCGATTATGTACCACCATATGGATCTGGAGCTACTTTATATATCCGTCCTTATATGTACGGTAAGAATGCTGTAATCGGAGTAAAACCTGCTGATGAGTATGAATTCCGTGTATTTTGTACCCCGGTAGGACCGTATTTCAAAGGCGGTGCAAAACCGATTACGATTCGTGTTTGTGATTTTGACCGTGCTGCTCCACACGGAACCGGTCATATTAAGGCTGGATTAAACTATGCTATGAGTTTACATGCCATCGTAGATGCACATAACGAAGGTTATGATGAGAATATGTACCTGGATGCAGCTACCAGAACAAAGGTTGAAGAAACCGGTGGAGCAAACTTCATTTTCATTACAAAAGACGGTAAGCTTGTCACTCCAAAGTCTGAAAGTATTCTTCCTTCTATTACCCGTCGTTCGTTGATGGTAGTAGCTGAGAAGTATTTAGGATTAGAGGTAGAACATAGAGAAGTTTACTTTGATGAATTAAAGGATTTTGCAGAATGTGGTCTGTGTGGTACAGCAGCTGTTATTTCCCCTGTTGGAAAGATTGTAGATCATGGTAAGGAGATCTGTTTCCCAAGCGGAATGGACGAGATGGGTCCGATTACGAAAAAATTGTATGATACATTAACCGGGATCCAGATGGGCAGAATCGAAGCTCCAGAGGGCTGGATCAAAGTAATTAAAGAATAGTATACATCGTTTATGAAAATATTGAAAAGGGCATTGTTGTTATTTGAATTATAACAGTGCTCTTTTTTATCGTAAAATCACAATATATATGAAGCAAGATAATGAGATTGATTTTTCAAAAACTTCAATTTGTTCAGAAATCACAATAAATAGTATAAAGAATACTGTAAAAAGTGACGAAATTTTAATTTTAACTGTAAACTCTTCTTATTAAATGGTAAAATAATAATAAAAGGAGGGAATGCGGTGTACAAGATTGATGATTATGTTATATACGGAATGCAGGGGGCGTGTAAAATTAAGGACATTACCGAGGTGGATTTCTCGGAAAGCGGAAATCTTTATTATAAGCTGGTTCCAGAATGCGATAAAAGCGGTGAAATCTACGTAAGCGTAAAGAACGGTGAAAAGAAGATGCGAAAACTGGTTTCGCCGAATGAAGCCGAGGAGATGATGAAGGAGATGCCGACGAAAAAAGGCAAATGGATCTCGGATGATCGTGAGCGTGAACGAGTTTATAAACAGGCAATTATTGATGGGGACTATGATCAGATTATGGAAATCATGGTTGGTATATCGAAAAGGCGAAAAAGCCGGATGAAGCAGGGCAAACGCCAAACGGAGTTAGATGACCGGATTTTCCGCAATACAAAAAAGGTATTTTTTGGCGAATTGGCGGTTGTGTTGAAGAAAGATATTGATAGTGTAGAAAAAGAGATTTTAAAAGGTGTAAAATAATAAATGAACAGATGGAAGCTGCGGACAGTATGATATGATCCGCAGCTTCTTTTTTACGCGAAGGCACAAGGAAGATAAGCACCCTAAAATCACTTAAAAACACTTGTATTTGCTTAAGAATAAGCATATAATAGTGACAGGAGGAATTCAAGATGTATCAGGAAGAAAGAATCAGTAAAATTCTGCAATGGCTGCAGAAAGAGGATGTGTTGTCGAATCAGGATATCATGAGACGATTGAATATTTCCAGAGATACTGCAAGGAGAGATATCATAAAGATTGTGGAATCCGGAAAAGCGGTCCGGACGCATGGAGGGATTGCAGGAACTGATATTTTAACGAATGTCGGCAATTATCAGATGCGAAAAACGGATAATGTCGAGGGGAAGCGGAGAATTGGAAAAGAGGCTGCAAAACATTTGAAAGCAGATTCGATTTGCTTTTTCGATACTTCTACACATATGCCTTATGTCTGTTCTGAACTCGGCAGAGTGCAGGTGTACACCCATTCACTCGACAATTTGGAACTTCTTGCAGCTGCATCTTCGGCAGAGGTACATAGTTTGGGAGGAAAGCTGCACAGAGAGAATCGTTTCTTCTATGGAACAGACACCGTGAACAAAATCCGGAATATGAATTTTGATATTGCGCTACTTGGTGCGGCATCTGTGAAAGAAGATGGGATTTATTATGTAGATGAGGAAGATGCTTTGATGAAAAGCCTGGCGGCAGATCGTTCGGACAGGGTAATCGTAATGGCAGATTATCCGAAATTTCAGAGGAAGGCGAATTATCGCGGATTGTCATTTGATCAGATTGATATGTTGATTACGGACCAGGAGATGGATGATAAATGGAAAGAGACTTTAAAAAAGGAGTATGTGGAATGGATCATTGTGTAAAAAGAGGAACATATAAAGCGGTTTTCAGCGATATTGATGGGACATTGTTAAATACATCCCATAAAATTCCGGAACGGACGAGAAAGAAAATTAAAGAATTACAGGCTGAGGGAGTTCCGTTTACACTGGTATCGGCGCGCATGCCGAAGGGAATGGAAGAAATCAGGGATGAATTAGGCGCAAAAAGTCCGATGGTCTGTTACAGTGGAGCACTGGTTGTGGATGAAGCGAAAAATTCGGTATACAGTACATTTCTTTCATCAGATATGGCAAAAAAGGTATATCATATGGTGAAAGAGGGTGGATGGGAGATTGTCCTGAATCTGTATTCCAATGATCACTGGTATGTTGAGGATTTAAATGATGACTGGGTAAAAGGGGAGATGGAAATTACCGGGATTGAGGCGGAAGAATGTTCTTTTCGAATGGCGGAAGTTTATGAAGAAGTACATAAGATTCTCTGCATGGGGGAAAGGGATGAAATTAAAGCGTTAGAAGAGAAGCTGATATCGGAATTTCCGGATATCCGCATTTATCGATCGAAAGATACCTACCTTGAAATCATGTCCATGCAGGCTTCGAAATCGAATGCAATTCGGATTCTGGAAGAAAAGTTTCAGATCAGTAGGGAAGAAACGATTGCGTTTGGAGACAGCCATAATGATATCGATATGCTTGACTATGTGGGACTTGGGGTTGCAATGGGAAATGCGGACAGCGAAGTCAAAGACGCTGCTGATATCATAACGGACAGCAATGATCAGGAAGGATTGAGAAAGGTCTTAGAACTCGCGTTTTGAATGAATGGATGATAGAGATGAGGGTAAAAGCATTAAAAAAATATGCGATGCTGTTGACTGCAGCGGGTCTATTTGGGATTGTTTTGTTTTTTTATGTAAAAGCGTTTCTTATATATAAAGAAGATTATGGAAAACACCGATACATTGTCGGAGCAACCTATATGACGATGAATAACCAGTTTTATACTGTAATTAATAATGAGCTAAAAAGTGTTATTGAATCCAAGGGGGATAAGCTGATCACATTAGATCCGGCACTGGATCAGAAGAAGCAGAATGAGCAAATTCGATATTTGATTCAGGAGGGTGCTGATGTAATTGTATTGAATCCGGTAGATTGGAAAAAGGTAAAAAGTGGTTTAAAAGCGGCGAAAAAGGCTGGAGTTCCGGTTGTTGTCGTGGATACAGAAGTATATGATGAAGAATATGTAACGACAACGATTCTTTCTGATAATTATCAGGCAGGGAGGCTGTGTGCCGAAGATATGATGAAGAAGAAGAAAAAAGCCAATATCCTTTTGTTGACACATGCGGAAGCAAAATCTGGTGTGGATCGTATACAGGGATTTTTAGATAGAATCGAAGGGAATCCCCAATATGCGGTTCTCGATTCGATTGACACACAGGGACAGACAGAACGGACACTGCCGAAAGTAGAAAGTGCACTGAAAAGTAATCCGGATATTGATGTGATTATGGCATTAAATGATCCGACGGCTTTGGGAGCTTTGGCTGCAATTGAAAGTCAGAATTATCGCAGGCCCGTACTCGTTTACAGTGTGGATGGTTCACCTGATGGAAAAAAACTGATCAGCGAAGGATTGCTGACCGGAACGGCAGTACAATCGCCGAAGATGATGGGGAAGACAACAGTTGATACGATTTATAAATTGTTTGATCAAAAGTATGTTCGCAAGGAGATTGAGCTTCCGGTAGAATTGATCAATAATAAGAATATACATGACTATGATATCAGCCGCTGGGAGTAGGTGACAGAATGAATGTAAGATTAGAACGTCAGAATTATTTGCATTATTTATCGATGCTCATGAGCCTGATCAACTTTTTGATTTTGGTATTTTTTACTGCAATCATGGATATTACTCTTCGGAATGTAAACAACAATAATGCAGCAAGAAGTTTTCTTGAGAATATTACCTATCTGCCAATGGAACCGGTATGTACAACAATTTTAACTTTTTTATCTTTTTTTACATTGCTTGGGATCATTCGGATCAAGAGCATGATGGAAAATGATCGGATCAAAACGATTGCTCTTACGATTATCGAAATTGCTTTATGTCTGCTGATCATGAAGTGCCTATATGTTGGATATAATGGCATACTGCTATTGGTTATAGCGGATATAGTCGTTTATATTCGGGATAAGCAAAACCAGGGAGTCTTCTTGCTGATTATGAGTTTGATCTATATCTCTTCTGATTACGATATGATATCGATTGGATGTAAGATAATATCTTTCCGGGATTTTCTGCATATTTATGCAAGTGATTTTCGTTTATTTTTGATTGGAATCAGAAATATTCTTGTCAGTATGAACTTGATGGTATTTATTGTTTATATTATTATTTTAATGAGAGATCAGATGAGAGAAAAGGGGAAAGCAGTTCTTCTGAATGTAGAACTACAGGTTGCGGAAGAAATGAATGAACAGCTCCGCGATTATGCCAAAGTTCAAAAGCAATTGGGTGAAACGGAAGAGCGAAATCGAATTGCCAGGGAGATTCATGATACGCTCGGCCACACGATGACAGGATTATCCGCAGGGATTGATGCGTGCATCGCGATGATCGATTATTCTACGGAGGCAACGAAACAACAGCTGATTGTGATTTCCAGAGTTGCCAGGCAGGGACTTTTAGATATCAGGCGGTCCATGAATAAACTGAGACCGGATACGCTTGAAAAGCGTACATTGGAGGAGGCAATACAGAAGCTGATCAATGATACGATGCAGATGTCGGATGTTTCGATTCAATATCAGTCGACCTTAGATTCGATGTCATTTAAAAGTGATGAAGAAGATACAATTTTCAGGATTGTACAGGAGAGCATTACAAATGCAGTTCGGCACGGCAAAGCATCCTATATTTCGATTTCGATGCAAAAGGCAGGCAAGTGGTTGGTCATTCGAATTAATGACAATGGAAAAGGCTGTCAGGAAATTCACTCTGGCTTTGGACTGACACATATGCGGGAACGAGTTCAGATGCTGCATGGCGTTGTTAGTTTTGACGGAAGCCATGGATTTAAAACGTTGGTAATGATACCGATAAGATGGAGAGAGGATTATGATTAAAGTATTAATAGCAGATGATCAGGAATTAATTCGGCAGAGCTTGCAGATTGTTCTCAGTATCAAAGAAGGGATTTCTGTTGTTGGAACTGCGGAAAACGGCAAAAAGGTAATGGATTTTTTAAAAAAGGAAAGGCCGGATGTGATCTTGATGGATGTTCGCATGCCGGAGATGGATGGCGTTCAGTGCACGAAGGCGATCAAAGAGCGTTATCCGGAAATTAAGATCATTATTTTAACAACATTTGATGACGATGAGTTTGTTTTTAGTGCCTTAAAATATGGTGCAAGCGGGTATCTGTTAAAAGGAATCTCAATGGATGAACTTGATAAAGCGATTCATACAGTTTATAACGGTGGGGCAATGATCAATCCGGAAATTGCATCAAAGGTCGTAGAATTCTTTTCTGAAATGGCACAGAGCAACTATGATATTACGATTGAAGCACAAAATGTAGAAGAACTCACAGATACAGAATGGGAAATCATCAAGTTGGTTGGCCGGGGAATGTCGAACAAGGAGATTGCGGATAAGGTTATGCTATCAGAAGGGACGGTAAGAAACTACATCAGCACCATCTTAAGCAAATTGAATTTAAGAGATCGAACTCAGCTTGCGATCTGGGAAGTGCAGTCAGGATCTGTAAAGTACAGGAGAAGATAAATGAAAAATAAAAAAGCTTTTTGGATAGCGGGCATTGTATCTGGAATTGTGATCTGCTGGGTTTTATTCTTTTACGTTCTATTTCCGAAGGAAAGGAAAATTACGATTACCTTTGGCATGTTTGCAGGCAATCAGTGGGACGTACCAAATGACAACTGTTATAAGATTATTGATGAAGCAATCGCAGAGTTTGAGGCAGAATATCCGAATGTAAAAATCAAATATGTCAGCGGCATTTTAAAGGAGGATTATTCGGAATGGATTTCGGAACATGCATTAAAGGGAGAACTTCCGGATGTGTTTATGGTTCTTCCTGCAGATTTTAATACCTTTTCTTCCGTTGGGTTGTTAAAAAATCTGGATTCTTTTATCTCTTCCGACGAGTCATTTGATTCTTCGGCCTACTATCGTGGATGTTATGAAGCCGGTGAACTGGAAAGCAAACAGTATGCGCTGCCCTATGAGAGTGTTCCGACTTTAATGTTTGTGAATCAGACACTGCTAAAAAAAGAGGAGATTCCTTTTTCGGATGAACACTGGACATGGGATGATTTCTATGAGATTTGCACCAAATTGACAAAAGATACAGACGGTGATGGACGGATCGATCAGTTTGGTGTCTATAATTATTCGTGGCAGCATAGTGTTTATAGCAATGGAGCGGATCTGTTCAGCGATGACGGAAAAGAATGCAAATTAATGTCAAATCCGATACAGAATGCGATTTTATTTTCCAGGAAAATCAAACAGTTATCCGGTTATCAAAGTCCTGGCTCAGATGACTTTGATACTGGTAGGATTGCGTTTCGTCCAATGAAGTTTTCGGAGTTCCGGACGTATAAGCCATATCCGTATAAGATCAACAAGTATTTCAATTTTCAATGGGACTGTACACGTTTACCGGGAGGACCGGATGGAGGAAATATGACATATGTAGATAATCTGTTGATTGGCATTAGTAATAAAACACAGCATAGTGAGTTGGCGTGGAAGTTTTTAAAGATGCTGACCTATCATGAAGAAACACAAAAAAAGCTATTGCAATATTCTCAGGGGGTTTCTCCATTAAAAAAAGTTACGAATTCTGTCGATACGGAGAAAGCATTGGAAGAAAGCATGGGAGAAGATAGCGGTGTGAGAATCTCTCTTTTAAACGATGTTTTAGAGCACACTGCTAAGACCGAAAAGTTTCGAAATTATGATACGGTCATCAATTATCTGGATGGTGAATTATTAAAATTATTTGCTGAAGAGTCGGATTTTGACGAAGGAATGCAGAAGATTAAGAAGAATATAGATAAAATGTTGAATGAATAAAAATAACATTTGTCATATAAAAAATGGCATTTGTAAGTTGTGATTAGTGACAATTTACAGATGTCATTTTTGCGTTTTATTAGTAATATTTACTTGTGATTAAGGAACAAATAGGTAATTGCGAAACTCGTTAAACTCGTTCACAATCTTGGACCCAAATAGGGA
>JAUNOI010000085.1 GCA_030531165.1 Lachnospiraceae bacterium | reverse complement strand
TTTCCGGAGATATTATGGGAATTTTAATTTGTAACAGAGGGCAGACATTAGATTCTCTTCAGTATCTGATCAGCCTGTTCGTTAATAAGAACAGCGATAATTATGTTAAGGTACAGTTGGATACTGAAAATTACAGAGAAAGAAGAAAGAAAACATTAGAAAATCTTGCCAGAAATATCGCTTATAAAGTTAAGCGTACAAGAAGATCTATTTCACTTGAACCAATGAATCCATATGAAAGAAGAATTATTCATTCTGCATTACAAAATGATAGATATGTATGTACAAAGAGTGAAGGCGAAGATCCATATAGAAAAGTTGTTATTATGTTGAAAAGATAATTTAAGAGTATACAACATATGAGATGAAAGGGTTGCCTTATGGCAGCCCTTTTCCTATAATAGATTATAATTTATTTTATGATTTATTATAAGAAAAGGGCATTCAGGATTTATCCGCTTTGATTATTTTGAGGAGATGAAATTATGTATCAAAATCAGACAATAGCTGCAATTTCAACCGCTATGGCGAATGGAGGAATTGGAATCATTCGCATTAGTGGAGACAATTCGATTGAAATTATGAGCCGTGTCTTTCGCCCGGCAAAAAAGAAAGATATGAGAGAAGTGAGTTCATATACCGCTCATTATGGATATATTTATGATGGTGAAAGAAAAATTGATGAGTGTATCTGCCTTGTTATGAGAGCACCAAATACTTATACAAAAGAAGATGTGGTTGAAATTAATTGTCATGGCGGAGTGATTGTCATGACAAAAGTGTTGGAGACGGTTTTAAAGCACGGAGCCCGTCCGGCAGAGCCGGGTGAATTTACGAAAAGAGCATTTTTGAATGGAAGAATTGACCTGTCCCAAGCAGAAGCTGTTATGGATATTATTTCATCTCAAAACGAATTTGCATTGCAAAGCTCGTTAAAGCAATTAGAGGGCTCTTTGCGAGATAAAATTGTAGAAATGAGAAAGACGATTATCCATCATATTGCAGCAATTGAATCTGCATTGGATGATCCGGAACATATGAGTATTGATGGGTATGGCAAACAGCTTTTGATCGACATCAAAAGCTTGAAACAGGATGTTGGACAGCTGATTGACAGTTCTGATGACGGGAAAATACTAAAAGAAGGTATCAAGACCGTGATTATCGGAAAACCCAATGCTGGGAAATCTTCTCTTTTGAATGTATTGGTTGGGGAAGAACGCGCAATTGTTACGGATATTGCAGGAACGACGAGGGATACGCTGGAGGAATCCATCAGTATTCAGGGAATTCCTCTCAATATCATTGATACTGCGGGAATTCGCGATACCGAAGATATGATTGAAAAAATAGGTGTTGATAAGGCAAAAGAAAAGACACATTCCGCGGACTTAATTTTATATGTTGTGGATATGTCCAGAGAATTGGATCGAAATGATGCGAATATCATGAAAATGATCGAAGATAAAAAGGTGATTGTTCTGTTGAATAAATCTGATCTCGATAAAAAGGTGGATGTTGATCTATTAAATAAAAAGATGCAGGAAAATAAAAATTGGAAATATGTGGAAATTTCTGCAAAGACCCATGATGGGATCTCTGATTTTTATTATATTTTGAAAGATATGTTTTTTGAAGGAAATTTATCTTTTAATAATGAAATCTATATTACAAATATGCGGCATAAACATGCGCTTATGGATGCGGAGACGAGTTTGGCTATGGTCGAACAGAGTATTTTAGATGATATGCCTGAAGACTTCTTTTCCATTGATTTGATGAATGCATATGAATCTTTAGGATTTATTATTGGGGAATCGTTGGGAGAAGATCTTGTTAATGAGATTTTCAGCGAGTTTTGTATGGGAAAATAGTTAGGAGAATATTATGGCTTTTCTTGAAGAAACATATGATATTGTAGTTGTCGGTGCAGGACATGCGGGTTGTGAAGCATCCTTAGTATGTGCAAGACTTGGATTTGAAACGATTTGTTTTACGATTAGTATGGACAGTGTGGCATTGATGCCTTGCAATCCAAATGTTGGCGGCAGTTCCAAAGGACATCTTGTAAAGGAAATTGATGCGTTAGGCGGTCAGATGGGGATAAATATCGACAAAACCTATATTCAGTCAAAAATGTTAAATAAATCTAAAGGACCGGCGGTTCATTCTCTGCGTGCACAGGCAGATAAGGCTGAGTATTCCAGATATATGAGAATGACAATGGAAAATACGGATCATTTAACACTGCGTCAGGCGGAAGTTGTGGAAATCTTAACAGAAAATGGAGATGTTTGTGGAGTAAAAACGTATTCCGGGGCGGTATATCATGCGAAAGCAGTGATTTTAGCAACAGGAACCTATCTGAAAGCACGTTGTATCTATGGTGATGTCAGTAACGCAACCGGACCAAATGGTCTGCAGGCTGCCAATTATCTGACAGATTCGTTAAGATCGTTAGGAATTGAAATGTACCGTTTTAAGACAGGTACTCCGGCGCGAATTGATAAAAGAACGATTCATTTTGAAGAGATGCAGGAACAGTTTGGTGATGATAAGATCGTTCCGTTTAGTTTTACAAATAAAGAAGAAGATATTAAGAGATCGCAGGTATCCTGCTGGTTGACATATACGAATGAGGAAACACATAGGATCATAAAGGAAAATCTCCATAGGTCGCCGTTATTTTCAGGGGCGATTGAGGGTACCGGACCGCGGTATTGTCCGTCAATCGAAGATAAAGTTGTAAAATTTGCAGATAAGAACAGACATCAGGTATTTATTGAGCCTGAAGGAGAGTATACGAATGAAATGTATGTCGGTGGAATGTCAAGTTCACTGCCGGAAGATGTTCAATATCAAATGTATCGTTCAGTCAAAGGTCTGGAAGATGTCAAAATTGTTCGAAATGCCTATGCGATTGAATACGACTGTATCAATCCGATGCAGTTAAAAGCTTCTTTAGAATTTAAAAACGTAGGAGGATTGTTCAGCGGTGGACAGTTTAACGGAAGTTCCGGATATGAAGAGGCTGCTGCGCAGGGGCTTATTGCAGGAATTAATGCCTGCAGAAAACTGCAGGGAAAGGAACCGGTTATTTTAAAGAGATCGCAGGCATATATTGGAGTTTTAATTGATGATCTTGTTACAAAAGAAACGCATGAGCCATATCGAATGATGACATCAAGAGCAGAGTATCGTCTATTATTAAGACAGGACAATGCGGATTTAAGGTTAACTCCGATAGGATATGAAATAGGTTTGATTTCGAATGAAAGATATGAAAAGCTTTGTTCGAAACAGAAGCAGATACAGGATGAAATTGACCGGGTAAAAAAAGTAAAAATTGGTGCTTCCAAAGAGGTTCAGATGTTATTAGAATCTTTGGGAAGTTCATCTTTAAAAACAGCTGTTACGTTGGAGGAATTGATACGTCGTCCGGAGTTAAAATATGAAGATTTGGAATCCATCGATTTGGAACGTCCGGAACTCGATGAAGATGTCATTGATCAGGTTAATATTAATATAAAATATGAAGGCTATATTACCCGTCAGATGAAACAGGTAGAACAATTTCATAAGCTTGAAATGAAAAAAATTCCAGATGAAATTGAATATGATAAGATTCATAATTTAAGAAAAGAGGCAATTCAAAAACTGAGTCAGATTCGACCGATTTCGATTGGACAAGCATCCCGGATATCGGGAGTATCGCCGTCAGATATTTCAGTATTGTTGATTTATATTGAGCAGATGAAAAGGAGTTAGTATGAAGGAATTACAGAGAAAGGCAGATTTGTTGGGAATTTCCTTATCAAATGAAAAATGTGATCAGTTTCTTCGATATTATGATTTTCTGGTTGAGAAGAATAAAGTTATGAATCTGACCGGAATTACGGAGAAAAATCAGGTCATTGATAAACATTTTATTGACAGCATTGCCTTGGCTTCGAGAATGGATCTTTCCGGAGAACTGCATGTACTTGACGTGGGAACTGGAGCAGGTTTTCCGGGTATTCCGTTAAAGATTGTTTTTCCTGATCTGAAAATGACTTTGTTAGACTCATTGAACAAGAGAATAAAGTTTTTAGATGAGGTAATTGAATTACTTGATTTAAAAGATATTACGACAATTCATGGTAGAGCAGAGGACTATGCAAAAAAGGGAAAATTAAGGGGACAGTTTGATATCTGTGTATCCAGAGCTGTTGCAAATTTGTCATCTTTATCCGAATATTGTATTCCATATCTGAAAAAAGGTGGCTGCTTTATTTCTTATAAATCGGGAAATATAGAGGAAGAAGTGGAGCATGCAAAGTATGCGATCACAGTTCTCGGAGCAAAGCTGGAGAAAGTGGATGAATTTATCATTCCGGAAACGGATATTACAAGAACTTTTGTGATGATAAAAAAAACAAAAGAAACACCGAATAAATATCCAAGAAAAGCCGGATTACCATCCAAAGATCCGCTTTAGATTGGAGATATTGTATGAATGAAGAATTATTGCAATATTTATCTGATGAGTATATGAAATGTGTTCATAAAGAAGAGATGCTGATTCAGAGAAAATATGAATTAGAAGCTGAAAAAAGAAAATATGAAGAAAGTGTTTGTTTTCATTTAGAAGACGAAAAAAAGAGACAGTTGTTTTCTCCTTTATATTTAAAGGATTTCAATTATCGGCGGGATGTATCTTATGATAAGTTTGAATTAAGCGAATCTGGACAGGATCTGCAGAAATGTGAAGTGAGTCTAAAAAAAATAGAAAAGAAGAAGAAACAGTTAAAAGATTTTATCCATTCTATGGGGCAAATTTCTTTGAAATTTGATGAGTTAGAAGCACAGGAGAACGTAACATTCTTTCCTGCATTTGACGAAGTGGTGGATGTTACAAAAAGAGCAATGAAAGATATTGAGATCGATTATGATGTTGAAAAGATATCCTCGAATTGTTGTATGACATTGCATTTTTTAAGTGGATGGAAAAAAATGTTTGATTATTTTTCTGATGCTTTACTGCTGTCTTATATCCTAATAAATACAATGATTGATAGAAATCGGATTATTATTGTGGTAGAATGTATTTCGCAGGTTCCGTTAGGGAATCAGGCGCGAAATGGATTGGAAAAAGTTCTTTCAGAGGATTTTTATATTCAATCATGGAATGAGAGTACTTTTGAAGTAAATATTATTATAAAATAATAGATGTTAGAAAAGGAAGAAGATTATGAAGAAAAAAATTGCAGAACTTTTAGCAAGTAAGATAGATCATTTTGATGTTGAAAAGGTGGAACAATTATTAGAAATTCCACCGAAGGCTGAGATGGGAGATTTTGCTTTCCCGTGTTTCCAGTTAGCAAAGGTTTTCCGTAAAGCTCCTAATTTGATTGCGGCAGATCTTGCTGAACAGATTGGCCAACAGGAGTTTTTATCAAAAATAGAAGTAAAAGGTGCCTATCTCAATTTTTTTGTGGATAAAACATTATTTGTAAAGCAAGTTGTGGAAAAAGCAGATGTTGAGAATTATGGAAAAGGCACATTAGGTGAAGGCAAACAAATTTGTATTGATTATTCATCTCCGAATGTTGCCAAAAAATTTCATGTTGGTCATTTAAGAACAACGATTATCGGTAATTCTTTATACAAGATCTTCACGAAATTGGGATATAAAGTAGAAAGAATCAATCATTTGGGTGATTGGGGGACACAGTTTGGTAAATTAATTGTTGCTTATAAAAAATGGGGAAGCAAAGAAGCTGTTGAAAAGAATGGAATTGCTGAATTGATGAACATTTATGTAAAATTCCATGAGGAGGCAGAAAAAGATGACTCTTTAAATGATGAAGCAAGAGCCTGGTTTACAAAAATGGAACAGGGAGATAAAGAAGCCTTGGATATCTGGCAGTGGTTTAAAGATATTTCTCTGGTAGAATATAAGAAAACATATGAAATGCTAGGAATTGAATTTGATTCATATGCTGGTGAAAGCTTTTATTGTGATAAATCAAAAAGAGTGATTGATGAATGCAATGCACATCATCTTCTGGAAGAAAGTGAAGGTGCTTATATTGTCCGATTAGATGACTATAATATGGCTCCATGTATTGTAATGAAAAAGGATGGTAGCTCAATCTATGCTACGCGTGATCTGGCAGCTGTATTATATAGAAAAGATACGTATCATTTTGATAAATGTATTTACGTTACCGGACTGGAACAGAAACTGCATTTTGCTCAGGTATTTAAGGTGATTGGATTACTTGGATATGAATGGGCAAAAGATCAGCTTGTTCATGTACCATATGGATTGGTGAGTTTAAAAGGCGGCAAGCTTTCAACAAGAAAAGGAAATATCATTTATGCGGAAGACATTTTAAATGAATCCGTGAATCGTATTTCTGAAATTATTGAAGAAAAAAATCCGAATATTCCGGATAAGGAAGAGGTTGCTCATAAAGTTGGGATTGGAGCAATATTATTTAATGATCTGTATAATCAGAGAATTAAAGATGTTGTATTTGACTGGGATAAAATTCATAATTTTGATGGTGAAACCGGTCCATATGTTCAATATACTTATGCGAGAGCGGCAAGCATTTTAAGAAAAGCAACAAATATTAGTATGAGTGAGTCAATTGATTATAGTGTGTTGACGGATGATTCTTCTATTACATTATTGAAAGAGATTAATCGTTATCCGGAAGCAATTGAACTGGCGGCTGAACGAATGGAACCTTCTATTATAGCAAGATATGCGATGAGTGTCGCACAGGCATTTAATAAATTTTACCATGATAATCAATGTATTGTGGAAGATCAGACAATCAGTAATGCGAGATTAAAGCTGTTGACTCTGGCAAAAAATACGTTAAAGGATTCTTTGGGACTATTGGGAATTCAGTGCCCTGAGCAGATGTAGTATTTTACTACTCTGACACATCAGTCCTATGGAAAGTAGTTTTTAAAAAATTATACTTAATTAAAAAAGACCTCAATGTTTCACGTGGAACATTGAGGCTTTTTCGTTTGTTAGAAATATTTTAAAGAAAGTATATTGTTTCACGTGAAACATGTGATATAATAGTTCACAGAGAAAAGGAGGGCGATTATGGGTAGAATTATTGCAATAGCCAATCAAAAAGGTGGAGTAGGAAAGACAACTACTGCAATAAATTTAGCAGCGTGTATTGCAGATAAGAATAAAAGTGTTCTGGCAATTGATATGGATCCACAGGGAAATATGACAAGTGGATTTGGAATAGATAAAAATGAACTTAAAATTACTACATATGATTTGCTGGTAGATGAGAATCTTCCTATTGAAGAATGCATTATGAAAAATGTATTTCCATGGTTATCTATATTGCCATCTAACCGAAATCTGGCAGGAGCAGAGATTGAATTATTGACAGTTGAAAATATGCAATATATTTTAAGGGAAAAATTGGAGGACGTTATAGAAGAATATGATTTTATTATCATTGACTGTCCGCCTGCATTGGGAATGTTAACTGTAAATGCAATGACAGCAGCAGATACCGTTATTGTTCCAATTCAATGTGAATTTTTTGCATTAGATGGATTAACTCAGTTAATTTATACGATTGGATTGATTCAAAAAAGTTTAAATCCTGATTTGGAAATAGAAGGTGTTGTGTTTACAATGTATGATGCAAGAACAAATTTATCTTTGCAGGTTGTAGAAAATGTAAAAGATTTTTTAAATCAGAATATATATAAAACGATAATACCAAGAAATGTCAAACTTGCTGAAGCACCAAGCCATGGTCTTCCAATTAATTTTTATGCACCGAAATCTACTGGAGCAGAGAGTTATGAACTGTTAGCAGAAGAAGTAATCAACAATAGTGAGGTAGAGTATGACAGCTAAAAAGAAAAATGCATTGGGGAAAGGATTGAATGTTTTAATTCCAGAAGCAACAACAACACAACCTGTAAAAAGAAGAAGCAGAAAATCTAATTTATCAAAAGAAGAAAATTTGATGATCAATATTAACGAAGTAGAGCCAAATCGTAATCAACCAAGAAAAGCTTTTGATGAGGAAACTTTAGAAGAATTGGCAGCTTCTATTAAGCAGTTTGGAATGATTCAGCCAATTGTTGTGCAGAAAAAAGATGATTACTATGAAATAATTGCAGGTGAAAGAAGATGGAGAGCTGCAAAGATTGCAGGTTTAAAAGAAATACCTGTTATTATAAAGACGTATTCGGAAAATGAAATTTTTGAAATATCTTTGATTGA
>JAUNOI010000084.1:7888-8735 GCA_030531165.1 Lachnospiraceae bacterium | reverse complement strand
CAAATCCAATTTACTTCAAGGTGTTAATGTAGCATTAAAAGCAGTATCAACAAAAACTACATTACCAATTCTTGAATGCATTTTATTAGAAGCCAACAACAATACCATTACCTTAACTGCGAATGATATGGAATTAGGTATCGAAACAACCATTGATGGAAGTATTCAAGAACCTGGAAAAATTGCATTAAATGCAAAATTATTTTCTGAAATTGTACGAAAATTACCTGATAATGATGTTAATATACAGACAAATAGCAGTCATCAGGCAATTATACATTGTGAAAAATCAAAGTTTACGATATCCGGACAGGCGGGAGATGATTTTCCTTTATTACCTGAAATTGAAAGATTGCAGTCAATTACAATTTCGCAATTCACATTAAAAGAAGTTATCCGACAAACTATTTTTTCAATTTCGGATAATGAAAATACAAAATTAATGACGGGAGAACTTTTCGATATTTCCAATGATCAATTGCGTGTAGTATCTTTGGATGGACACCGGATCTCTATAAGAAATATCGAATTAAAAGATCGTTATGAAAATATCAAAGTTGTCGTTCCTGGAAAAACATTATCGGATCTCAGTAAAATTCTCAATGGGGGAACTGAAGATGAAGTTCACATTTATTTTACGAGTAAGCATATTTTGTTTGATTTTGATCAGACCATTGTGGTATCAAGGCTTTTAGAAGGCGATTACTATAATATTGACCAGATGCTTTCAACCGATTACGAAACAAAAATTCAGATAAATAAAAAAGAATTTTTAAATTGTATTGATCGTGCATCATTATTGATCAGAGAGTCTGACAAAAAACCGATTGTCATTAATATTCAGGAT
>JAUNOI010000084.1:0-7878 GCA_030531165.1 Lachnospiraceae bacterium | reverse complement strand
CACGATGCAGCTCAGCATACAGTCATTTATTGGCTCTATGAAAGAGGATATTTATATTAACAAAGAAGGTAAAAATTTATTGATCGGTTTTAATCCGAAATTTTTAATGGATGCTTTAAGAGTGATTGATGATGAAGTAATTGATATTTACATGGTAAATCCAAAAGCACCTTGTTTTATTAGGGATGCAGGTGAATCTTATGTATATTTAATTCTTCCAGTAAACTTTAATGCAGCAAATGTTTAATATTGAGGAGAGCATCATGGAATTAATTAAATTAAGAGATGAATATATCAAACTTGGACAAGCACTGAAAGCAGCAGGACTTGTGGAATCTGGAGTAGAAGCCAAAGAGGTTATACAGGCCGGTCTTGTTATGGTGGATGGAGAAATCGAAACAAGACGTGGAAAAAAATTATACGATGGAGCAGTCGTTCAATTTGATGATATGACGATTCAAATTGAAAAGTAAAACAGAGTATTATGCACATTAAATCACTGGAACTTAAAAATTATAGAAATTATAAAGAACTGGCAGTAGATTTTTCACCCGGCAGTAATTTATTCTATGGAGATAATGCTCAGGGGAAAACGAATATCCTGGAATCTATCTATATAGCCGGAACTTCCAAGTCACATCGCGGGAGCAAAGACAAAGAATTAATAAGATTTGGAGAAGAAGAAGCGCATATTCGTCTGCTTTTGGATAAAAAAGAAATTGAGCACAGAATCGATATTCATCTAAAAAAAAGAAAAACAAAGGGAATAGCGATTGATGGAATGCCAATTCGAAAGTCCGGAGATTTACTGGGATTATTAAATATCATTTTTTTTTCACCGGAAGATTTGTCAATTATAAAAAATGGACCCGGCGAAAGAAGAAGATTTTTGGATATGGAACTTTGTCAGCTCCAAAAGATTTACATGTACCATTTATCACAGTATAATAAAATTCTAAAGCAGAGAAATCAGCTGCTTGCACAGATTTATTACGAAGAACATCTGTTGGATACATTGGATATCTGGGATATGCAGTTGGTTCAATATGGAATTTCAATTATAGAAAAAAGAAAAGAATTTGTACAAGAACTAAATGAAATCATGGGCAAGATCCATGATAAATTAACCGGCGGAAAAGAGAAGATTGTCGTTCTCTATGAGAATCAGGCAGGCGATGATTTCCTGGAACAGTTGCAAAAAAGACGTGATCAGGATTTAAAGTACAAAAATACAGGGCTTGGTCCGCATCGAGATGATATGAAGTTTATCGTTAACGGTATTGATGTCAGAGTTTATGGATCGCAGGGGCAGCAGCGTACAGCGGCATTATCTTTAAAACTGGCAGAAATAGAGTTAGTCAGAAGAAAAATAGGAGATACACCCATATTACTGTTAGACGATGTTCTTTCGGAGTTGGATAGTAGTCGAAAAGGATATTTATTGGAGAGTATCAAAGATATTCAGACCTTTATTACATGTACAGGGTTGGAAGAATTTGTGAATCGTCAATTGGGGATCGACCAGTTGTTTTATGTTAGAAATGGAATTATTTTGAAAGAAGAGCAGGAGGCAAGATCATGAACACTGAAAAAAAGAATACATCAGAATATGGTGCGGATCAGATTCAGATTTTAGAGGGGCTTGAGGCTGTTCGGAAAAGACCGGGGATGTATATTGGCAGTACTTCAGAAAAAGGACTTCATCATCTGGTCTATGAAATTGTAGATAATGCAGTTGATGAAGCGTTAGCGGGATACTGTGATACGATCAAAGTTACGATTCATGAGGACAATTCTGTGACCGTTCAGGATAATGGACGTGGGATTCCGGTTGGAATTAATAAAAAAACAGGAACTTCTTCTGTCGAGGTCGTATTTACGATCCTTCATGCCGGCGGTAAATTTGGCGGCGGTGGATACAAAGTGTCGGGAGGACTCCATGGGGTAGGGTCTTCAGTTGTAAATGCACTTTCAGAATGGTTGGAAGTTGAAGTTCATAAAGACGGAAGCATTCATCATCAGAGATATGAAAGGGGAAAAGTATGCTATCCTCTGAAAGTTATCGGTAGTACGGAGCATCAGGGGACCGTTGTACATTTTAAACCGGATGCGCAGGTATTTGAAACAACGGTATTTGATTTTGATACGTTGGTTCAGAGATTAAGAGAAACTGCTTTTTTAACAAAAGATTTGAAAATTGTTTTAACGGATGAGAGAACGGAAGAAAAGGTATCGCATACATTTCACTACGAAGGTGGAATTAAGGAATTTGTTACTTATCTGAATGAAAATAAAGATCCGTATTATGAGGACGTCATTTATTGCGAAGGAACAAAGGATGAGGTGTATGTAGAAGCTGCTTTTCAGCATAATGATGCATATAATGAAAATATTTACAGTTTTGTTAATAATATTATTACGCCTGAAGGAGGAACTCATCTGGCTGGTTTTCGTAATGCACTGACGAAAACATTTAATGATTATGCGAGAAAAAATAAATTGATCAAAGAGTCGGAGAGCAATCTGGCCGGGGAGGATATCAGAGAGGGACTTGTTGCGATTATCAGCATTAAGATTGGAGAACCTCAGTTTGAAGGACAGACAAAACAAAAGCTCGGAAACAGCGAGGCAAGAGGTGCAGTAGATAGCATTGTTAGCGAACAGTTAAAGATCTATCTCGAACAAAATCCTGCGGTAGCAAAGGCTATTTGTGAAAAGGCAGTGCTTGCACAGAGGGCGAGAGATGCCGCGAGAAAAGCGAGAGATCTGACGAGAAGGAAAACTGCATTGGAGACAGCTTCACTTCCAGGAAAACTTGCAGACTGTTCAGAAAAAGATCCGAGAAAGTGTGAGATTTACATTGTTGAGGGTGATTCTGCGGGTGGATCTGCGAAAACGGCACGTTCGCGTGCAACGCAGGCAATTCTTCCTTTACGAGGCAAGATTTTAAATGTTGAAAAAGCACGTCTGGATAAAATTTTGGTCAATGCTGAAATTAAGGCAATGATAACGGCATTTGGTACGGGAATACACGAAGATTTTGATATTTCAAAACTTCGTTATCACAAGATCATTATTATGACAGATGCCGATGTTGACGGAGCACATATTTCAACATTGTTATTGACGTTCTTTTATCGTTTTATGCCGGATTTGATCACAGAGGGGCATGTATATCTGGCACAGCCGCCTCTTTACCGCATCGAGAGAAATAAAAAAGTATGGTATGCATATAGCGATGAAGAGTTGAATGATATCTTGACGGAGATTGGACGGGATCAGAATAATAAGATTCAGCGTTATAAAGGTCTTGGAGAGATGGATGCTGAGCAGTTATGGGATACGACTATGGATCCGGAAAAGAGAATTCTGCTTCGCGTCAATATTGATGAAGAGACAGAATCAGAGGTGGATTTGACTTTTAATACCCTGATGGGAGATAAAGTGGAACCACGTAGAAAATTTATTGAAGAAAATGCAAAATATGTTAAGAATTTAGATATTTAGTGGAGGAAGATTTGCATGGATGATATGAATATTTTTGATAAAGTTCAAGAGATCGATTTAAAGAAGACCATGGAAACTTCTTACATTGATTATGCCATGAGTGTTATTGCGTCAAGAGCACTTCCTGATGTAAGAGATGGATTAAAACCGGTTCAGCGCAGAATTTTATATGCAATGATTGAATTAAATAACGGACCGGATAAACCACATCGTAAATGTGCGCGTATTGTCGGTGATACAATGGGTAAATATCATCCGCATGGAGACAGTTCCATCTATGGAGCATTGGTAAATCTGGCGCAGGAATGGTCTACGCATTATCCTCTGGTAGATGGGCACGGTAACTTTGGATCTGTTGACGGCGATGGTGCGGCAGCAATGCGTTATACGGAAGCACGTTTGAGTAAGATTTCCATGCAGATGCTGTCGGATATTAATAAAAATACCGTTGATTTTATTCCGAACTTTGATGAGACGGAGAAAGAACCGGTTGTGCTGCCGTCGCGTTTTCCGAACCTGCTTGTAAACGGCACACAGGGAATTGCTGTTGGTATGGCTACGAATATTCCGCCGCATAATTTGACGGAAGTCATCAATGGAGTCGTAAAAATTATTGATAATCAGGTGGAAGAAGATAGAGATACCGATATTGAAGAATTACTGGAGATTATCAAGGGACCGGATTTTCCGACCGGAGCAACAATTTTGGGACGTCGTGGCATTGAAAGTGCTTATCGAACCGGACGAGGCAAGATCAAAGTCAGGGCCGTGTCTGAGATAGAGCCAATGGCAAATGGAAAGCAGCGGATTGTTGTGACTGAGATTCCATATATGGTAAATAAAGCACGTCTGATTGAAAAAATAGCAGAGCTTGTAAAAGACAAAAAAATCGATGGAATTACGGATCTTCGTGATGAATCGGATCGTGCCGGCATGAGAATCTGTATTGAATTACGCCGGGATGTTAATGCGAATGTTATTTTAAACCAGTTGTACAAACATACTCAGCTTCAGGATACATTCGGGGTGATTATGCTTGCATTGCATGATAATCAGCCTATTATTATGAATCTTCATGAAATGCTTATTTATTATCTTGAACATCAAAAAGATGTAGTAACAAGACGTACAAAGTATGAATTAAATAAAGCAGAAGAGCGCGCACATATTTTAGAAGGCTTATTGATCGCACAGGATCATATAGATGAGGTTATTAAAATTATCCGGGAAGCCCCGGATATTGCATCTGCAAAACTGGAATTAATGGCACGTTTTGGATTAACCGATGCACAGTCACAGGCAATCGTCGATATGCGTCTGCGTGCATTAAACGGTTTGGAGCGTGAAAAATTAGAGAAAGAATATAATGAATTACTGGAAAAGATTAAAGGTTTAAAAGAAATTTTAGATAATCCAAAAGTTCTTTTAGGAGTTATCAGAGAAGAAATTCTGACAATTCGTGATAAATTCGGCGATGAACGGAAGACAACGATTGGATATGATGTTGATGATATTTCCATTGAAGATATGATTCCAAAAGAGAATACGGTCATTACGATGACAAAACTAGGTTATATCAAACGGATGACCGAGGATAACTTTAAGGCGCAGAACCGCGGCGGAAAAGGAATCAAGGGCATGCAGACGATCAGCGATGATTATATTGAAAAAATGTTTATGACAGGAACACATGATTATGTAATGTTCTTTACAAGCAAGGGAAAGGTCTATGGATTAAAAGCATACGAAATTCCGGAATCCGGCCGGACTGCCCGAGGAACAGCAATTGTGAACCTGTTAGAACTTGATGCAGATGAAAAAATTACAGCTGTTATCACAACAGATGAATATGATGAAACAGCAAATTTATGCATGGCGACAAAGAAGGGAATTATTAAAAAGTCGTCAATTAAAGAATATAAAAATATTCGAAAAAAAGGACTTGCAGCGATTTCTTTAAGAGATGATGATGAATTGATCGAGGTTAAATTCTTAAAAGAACCGACGCATATTTTCCTGATTACGAAAAAAGGACAATGTATCCGCTTTGATGAAGAAGATGTCAGAAGGACGGGAAGAGTTTCGATGGGCGTAATCGGAATCAGTCTGGATGAAGGTGATGAAGTTGTTGCAATGCAGACGAGAGAACAGGGAGAATATCTTTTATTTGTTTCTGAAAAAGGCATGGGTAAGAGAACCGGAATTGATGAATTTAAATTACAGCGTAGAGGGGGAAAAGGAGTTCGCTGTTATAAAATCGTTCCGAAAACAGGTGATGTAATTGGGGCAAAGGCGATCAATGATGACGATGAAATTATGATGATTTCAAAAGAAGGTATCGTTATACGCACCAATGTTAGTGGAATTTCCATCTTGGGAAGAAGTACATCGGGTGTCAAAGTAATGAACGTAAAAGAAGATGCAGCTGTTGCAAGTATTACAAGAGTAATCAAAGAAGATTCCGATGAGATAGAAGAATCGGAAGATGATAAAGAGTAGTAAACATAAGCTGCCATAATATTATGGCAGCTTATTCCTTTAATAGGATTGAAATAAGAAAGGAATATGAAATGAGAACAATTCATACGGATGAAATTATTCAGAATATTAAGGAGATGTGTATTGAAGCAAATTTGGAATTATCCAAAGACATGAAATGTAAATTAAAGAATGCTCAAAAAACAGAAACAGGTAATCTGGGAAAGCAGATTTTATCGCAGCTGGAAGAGAATATGAAAATAGCAAAAGAAGAAAGTATTCCAATTTGTCAGGATACGGGAATGGCAGTTATATTTTTTAAGCTGGGTCAAGACGTTCACATTGAAGGAATTAATATTACAGATGCCATCAATGAAGGTGTAAGACAGGGATATGTAGAAGGATATTTGAGGAAGTCGGTTGTTAAAGATCCGATTGAAAGAGAAAATACAAAAGATAATACGCCTGCGGTTATTCATTATGATATGATTTCCGGAGATAAAATTGAAATCACAGTTGCTCCAAAAGGATTTGGAAGCGAAAATATGAGTCGAGTTTTTATGCTCAAACCGGCGGATGGATTAGAGGGAGTTAAAAATTCTGTTCTACAAGCTGTGAAAGATGCCGGACCAAATGCATGTCCGCCTATGGTGGTAGGGGTAGGAATTGGAGGCACATTTGAGAAATGTGCGTTTTTAGCAAAAAAAGCATTAAGCCGTAATACAGATGAAAAATCACCAATTCCATATGTGGCAGAGTTGGAAGAAGATTTATTAAAAGAAATCAATATGCTTGGAATCGGTCCTGGAGGTTTAGGAGGATCAACAACTGCATTAGCTGTAAATGTAGAGACATATCCAACTCATATTGCAGGATTACCACTGGCAGTTAATATTTGCTGTCATGTAAACAGACATGTTACAAGAACGATTTAAATAGGGGAGGAAAAGATGAATAAATATATAAAAGCTCCATTAAGTGATCAGACAATAGACGACTTAAAGTCAGGTGATTATGTATATATCAGTGGAACAATATATACTGCAAGAGATGCGGCTCATAAAAGAATGTATGAGAATGGAATACCGATTGATTTAAATGGTAATATTATCTATTATTTAGGTCCGTCACCAGCAAAGGAAAATCAGGTTATAGGCTCGGCAGGTCCGACTACAAGCAGCCGAATGGATAAGTATACACCGTATATGCTGGAAAATGGATTAAAAGGAATGATTGGCAAGGGGAAAAGATCCAAAGACGTTATTGAAAGCATGAAAAAAAATAAAGCGGTTTATTTTGCAGCAGTAGGAGGTGCCGGTGCTCTTTTATCGAAATGCATAGTAAAATCAGAAGTGATCGCATACGATGATTTGGGAACAGAAGCCATAAGAAAATTAGAAGTAGAGAATTTACCTGTTATTGTCGTAATCGATAAAAATGGGAATAATTTATATGAAACCGCAGTTGAAGAGTTTAGAAAAAATAACTACTAAAAATTTTAAAAATAGTATTGACAGAAGGAATATTGTTTGCTATTATAATTTAGCGTCATGTTGACGCGACAACTAAATATCTGATTATATTTAGGCATTGGAGAAGTACTCAAGTGGCTGAAGAGGCGCCCCTGCTAAGGGTGTAGGTCGTTTGCGCGGCGCGAGGGTTCAAATCCCTCCTTCTCCGTCAAAAAAATATAAAAAAGATATTGACAAGCACTAATAACTGTGGTATTATATAGAAGTTGTCGCGAAAAAAAGTGACAAAAAAAGAAAATAAAAAAAGTTCTTGACAAATCAAAAAGGTTTTGATAGAATATAAAAGCTGTCGAAAAATGACAGTTCCGAACATTGAAAACTGAACAATCACAGATCCTTGAAAATTCAGATGAGAATTTCA
>JAUNOI010000017.1:4566-35170 GCA_030531165.1 Lachnospiraceae bacterium | reverse complement strand
CATATCGATGATGACTGGCCTGTTCAGGATCATAATATTATTCCGATAATGATGATTATCCAGTCTTAAATAATTAATGGCATTCGACATATATAAGCTTGGATTCTCAACACACTGGAAGTCTGTAATAAAGCCTCCATGAATCAATTTGACTTCCAACTTATCATTTTTTTCCAACACAGAAAGTAAATATTCCAGATAACGCATTCGCTGTTTTGCCGTTAAATATATTTTATAATTGAAAAAGTCCAGTTCGCCGGAAACGGTAAAGTTTGTAAACGCCGATTCATATATCATAATTTGAATATGAGACTCTTCCAGAACACTCTGCGTCAGATTCTGCGCACGCTGTAATTCCATTTTATTCACTTTCCAGATTTTCATTGTATCCAGTTGTGACACAATTTCCTCAAATAAATCATTCGGAAGAAGGCATTCTGACATGTGCCCGATCATCCATCTCAAATTTATCGAAAGCATCGATTGAATATACTGATGCTTCACAAGCATTTCCCGCATTGAAACATTGCGGAATAACAGCAGATCATTATTGCATAATGATTTCATCTTATCATATATTACATTGCAGTTTTCTACATCTTCGCTCGAGGTTACCGACATGCAGTGATTATTGTCAAACAACATACCCGAAATCGCATACGCGTCTTTTACTGCAAAGACAACCTTTCCATATGCCTCTACGCCTTCATAAATATAAAAGTCAACATTCGAAAAACCTGTCAGCATATTCATAATAAAAATAGGATCATAAATATAATCTCTTTCACCAATCTCCAGATTAATAATGATTGAGAAATGTATGCCCGGATACTCCCTATGTACTGATAAATTCTCCCCTTCAATTCCCACAACCATCAAACGATACTCATGCTTCAGTGCCAAAATATCGATTGCCGCAGCAATCTCCAATGATTTTACTCTTCTCAGAACAGGATGCTTCATCTTAAATATAAACTGGAGCAACGGCAGTTCTGAAAAGAAGGATGTCTTCGGTGCAACATCCACCCCTGTGGTTCTTTTTAATTCCTTTACATAATTATATTCGGCCATTAGATTATCACAAATTGCATCTATCAGGTCTCTGTCATTTTCAACCAAATAGTCCGAATACAATTCACTCCTTACTTCTTCATCAAGCGCTTCTACGATGCATTTACTGATCACTCCCAAGACTTTCGCAGCACTTTTCTCCGCAGGAAGCATGCGTCCACTTACCCATTTACTAATATAAGAAACATCATATTGAAGTTCCTGTGCCAGCGTATTATTTTTCAGACTGGCTCTCAGCATTAACTGCTCTAATAAATCACTAAAACGATTTTTCTTTTCCATCTTACTGTTCTTTTCCCCTTTGCACACTATTATTATAATTTTACCATAATCCAAAATTCTTCTCAAGATTATTGCGCCATTGAATCGAACAGGCCGCATCCGAAATTTTCATTCTTATAACAAATCATTGGAAAATAAAAAAGTTTCTTCATACAACGAAAAAAGGTGGTAAGAATGCCCACTTTCTTATCACCTTAAACAATAACACCTAGTAAGGAGTATCTATCACATACCCTTATGTATCTACAAACATCATTATATTAGATAGTTAAATAAATGTCAAACATTTTCACCTCAAATAATCAACAAACTTTTCTAAAATCTCTTCATGTTTTTATACATTTTTACAAGACCTGATACGCCACATATAAGCCCGCTAAAAATAAAATTTCTGCCAATTCATTTGCCGCCCCCATAATATCTCCGGTAATTCCTCCCAAAATTCTTTCAATATACCTGCGAAACAGAAATATACACAGAAAAACCATGCAGGAAGAGGCAAATCCATAGATACCACATGCGATACTAATCATCGCAATTCCACACAGACTGCACATGAAAACACGCATTCCACTTAAAGTTCCAATAAACAGTCCCAGACCACTCTCCCTCGCATAAGTCGCACGATATCCTACCATTCCCTGTACCATTTTTCCGCATACCGGTAAAACAAGAAACAAAAGCGCCATATTTTCGTTAAAAAATTGACCAAGGCTGTACAATCCCCAAAAACGAAAAACAAAATCAAACAATATGGCAATTGCTCCATTCGTTCCCAGACGACTGTCCCTCATAATTTCCAGCATCCGATCCCTGCTTCTGGCAGAATAAATTCCATCCATTGTATCAGCTAGTCCATCTACATGAAAAGCTCCCGTCAAACATACCAGAGTCAGCATTCCGCATAAAATGCTGACTGGAAATGACAGCACAAACGAAGCACATTGATAGACAGCTGCGCATATCAGTCCCAAAACCAGCCCGATTACCGGAAAGTAAATAATGCCTTTTTCCAATTCACCCTCTTCTACTTCCCAGTCGATTTTTACCGGAATCCTTGTCATAAATCCCAATGTCAGACGAAATCCTTTTAACATTTTCCCGCCTCCTCAATCATCGCTTCACACATTCCCCTTGCCGTATAAACCTTTGCTGTCTTTTTAACCGAAAAACCACATTCATGCAGCGTGCCGGTCGTAATCGGTCCGATGCTGATAATATCAGGCATAGTTCCTTTATAGTCTTTTGTCATCTTCGCAAAAGCCTTTACCGCACTGGAACTTCCAAAAGTCAGATAGTCCATCTTCGGAAGCTGGCGCAGCAGTTCCTCCTTTTTGCGGTCTTCCACTACCGTTTTATACAAAGGTATCTCCCGAAACGAAATGCCATGTGCATCCAATTCATATCTTAACACCTCAGAAGCTTCCTCAGCCCGAAATAGTCCGATCATGTCATCCGGTTTTAGATGCGGAATCAAGCCAGCCGCCAAATCCTCACTGGAAAATACCGGAGGCATATAGTCACAAGAGAATCCATATTTCCATAATTCCTGTTTTGTTCCGCTTCCAATCACCGCAAATTTCAGATGCATCAATTGGCGAAAGTCGATCTTTTGTTCTTTTAACGATTCAAAAAAGTATCTTACGCCATTCGCACTTGTAAAAATCGCCCATGTATAATCCGCAATATCACTGAGATCAGCTTTTCTCTTTTTCGTATTGATCAGGCTAAACGCAACCGGCTCACCTCCATGCTTCTGCACTTCTTCCGTCATATGCCTGCCTAATTGACTGGTACCGGTAATCATAACCCTCTTTCCAGAAAGATCGCCATGCCCGAACCACGCCAGATCATCCGCAAGCTTTGTAACTGTTCCGATGACAATGATCGCCGGCGCCTGAATCTGCTTTTTCTGGCATTCCTCTTCTATCTCTTCCAGCGTTGCAAATGCTGCTTTTTGTTTTGCCGTCGTTCCCTGCTGTAGAACGGCTGCAGGAGTTTTCGGATCTTTGCCATAAGCGATCAATTCTCTGACAATATTAGACAGATTAGAAAGTCCCATTAAAAAAATCAAGGTTCCTTCTTCTTTTGCAAGAATCTGATAGTCGAATACGGAATTTCCCCTCTTTTCTTTGCTTTCATGTCCGGTAATAATATGAATCGATGATGCATGTGTCCGGTGTGTGACCGGAATTCCATTGTATGCAGGTACGGCATAGGAAGAGGATACTCCCGGAATAATCGTAAACGCAATTCCCTCTTCTTTAAGCGCATATGCTTCTTCCCCGCCCCTGCCAAAGATAAATGGATCGCCTCCCTTTAATCTTACTACTTCATATCCTTGTTTTGCATAATCGACCAGAACCTGATTGATCTCTCTCTGAGCCAGATGATGCCTGCCGGCACGTTTTCCCGCATAGACTAAAATTGCATCTTCCTTTATGTCATTGAGCAAAGACATCGAAATCAAACTATCGTAGACGATCACATCTGCATTTTTTACTGCATTCATTCCCTTTACCGTAATCAAACCCGCATCTCCGGGTCCGGCACCTACTAAGGTTACTTTTCCAAATTGTTTCTCTGACATAATCTCTCACCTGCCTTTTTCCCAAGATCACTGCCTTTTTTCCCGCTTATTTCAGTATATGCAGGATGTCTCCCATCCTTTGCGTACATGGCCCTGATGATCATCGTTTCCTTCTCTGTCCTTGTGTAGGCAGCAATCGGAGCATTGCAACCTCCGCCGATTACTTTTAATATATCTCTCTCCACTTTTAAAATATCTGCCGCATAGTTATCGTGAATCGCAGAAGTTATTTCTTCCAGATCCCCACTTCTGCCTTCTACCGCAAGAATTCCCTGCCCCACTGCCGGAAGAAATTCCATCGGATCCAGATATTCATAAAATAAACCCTCTTCACTGTCTAATTTTGAACGTTTGAGCCCTGCCGCCGCCATTACAATTGCATCATATTCTCCGTCCTTTAACTTTTGAAGACGCGTATGCACATTTCCGCGCAGAACTTTTACCCGAATATCCGGATTGATATTTGCCGCCTGTAATTCTCGCCGCAGGCTGCTCGTTCCAAGCACAGAGCCCTTCGGCAGTTTCGATAATTGAACACCGGTGCGGGTAACGATCACATCCCGCGGATCTTCTCTTTCTAAAACGGCGCATATCCCCAGTCCTTCCGGAAATTCCAATGGCAAGTCCTTGGCACTGTGCACGGCAAGATCAATTTCGCCGCTTAACAGAGCCTCTTCCAGTTCTTTTGTAAATACACCTTTACCGCCAAAAGAAGCAAGCGAAAGTGTCTGATTCCGGTCTCCTTTTGTAGACATCTTTACGATCTCAATTTTTATTTCCGGAAAAGCATCTTCAATTTTTTTTTGAACGATTTTTGTCTGCACCAAAGCAAGCGCACTTTTCCTTGTTCCAATCTTTAAAATCTTATTCATATTTTTTCTCATATCCTCTTGGTGTAATCATCTTGCCATCCATGATATAAGTGGCTGAATTCCCGATTAAAACAACACAAAACATGTCGAGGGGAGCATCCTTCAATTCGCCAAGCGTCGTCAGATAAGCAGATTGTTCTTCTCTCCCAGCATGACGCACGACTCCTACAGGCGTGTCATTTCTCCGGTACCGCATGAGAATATCCGCCGCCTGTTCCACATAGGCTGTCCTCTTTTTACTTTTGGGGTTATACAGACACACGATCATATCCGACATACCCGCGCATTCGATCCGCCGCATGATCAGATCAATTGGTGTCATCAGGTCACTCAGACTAATAACAGAAAAATCATGCATCAGCGGGGCTCCTAAGATCGCTGCCGCCGCACTGGCAGCCGTAATTCCCGGTACAACCTCTATATCGATCTTTGCCTGTTTTTTCGCAGCAACTTCCATTACAATTCCTGCCATTCCGTAAATACCGCTGTCCCCACTGCTTACAATTGCAATCCGGTCATATTGTTCCGCCATCTCAACTGCCATCTCACAACGTTTTACTTCCTGCATCATCGGGGTTGCTGCATATTCCTTTTCCGGAAAGACTCTCTTAAGTAATTCTACATATGTCGTATATCCGATCACAACATCCGCTTCTTCAATGGCCTCTACTGCCCGATTTGTCATATCCTCATAACCGCCCGGTCCAAAGCCGACAACTGTTAATCTTCCCATTGTTTATTTCGCTCCTCTAACGACCGGAAGAAACATTCCAATCCTTCCGGTGCTGCGCTGTCGCGCACCTGATAAAATAACTTTCTTACCGCATGTTCTATCCCCTTTTTGCAGCTTTCTTTTTCCAGAAAATCACATACGACATCCATCGTTTTCATATAATTTTTAAAAATCCGCCACTGCTCAAATTTATCTTCATAATCTTCCAGAATCAAATCTGCGGCTTCCGCTTCTTTTTTCTTTTTTTCATTATTCAACTCTGCAATCGATTCAAAATCATCAATATTATAATAATGAACGCCGTTAATTTCCCTTACACTCTTTTCCAAATCCATAGGCACGGCAAGATCAATCAGGACCCTTTGCTTTTTTGTACTGATATGTTCCTCAAACTTCCGCTTTGTAATTGTATAATGAGGACTCGATGTAGCACTAATGATCACATCCATCTGATCAAAAAACTGATATCTGTCCTCAAATAGAACCTGCGTAAAGACAATCCCACGATGTCTGAGATTTGTCCTGCGTGTTGTTGCATATATTTCCACATCATTGATAGCGGCCAGATTTTTCAGAACGATCGATCCAATTTTCCCGCTTGCCCCAATTACCATAACCTTTTTACCGGAAAGTCCTCCAAGAGCTTCTGCTGCCGCCTTAATTGCAAGACTTGCCGTAGATACCGGAGTTTTCGAAAGTTCTGTGTCCGTTTTGACTTTTTTTGCACCGGTCACCGCATATCGAAATAATGTATTCAGCCATACACCTGTCGTTCCCAGATGCATCGCCTGTTCATGGGCATCCTTAATCTGTCCGAGGATCTGATCCTCGCCAATTACCATAGAATCCAGGCCCGCTGCCACCCGAAATAAGTGCCCGCTCGCCTTCTGATCCTGATAAAAACGCAGATAAGTACTCACATCTTTTTCATTTTCCAGTCCTGTATCTGCCAACAACTCTTTCTGCATAACCGAAAACACTTCCCGCCTTCCGGACTGATCATTGCCATAACAATATAATTCGGTACGGTTACAGGTCGATACTAAAATACATTCCTCGATCTCTTTCTTCATAATAAGATGCTCCATAATCCGCTGCTGCTCTTCTTTTGAAAATGCAAATTTTTCCCGGATATTTATCGGAGCATACTGATAACTGACACCGATCAACTGAATACTCAACGCTCTGCCCTCCGATATTCATGAGAAAATGTCTTATCATACAGCTTTGATAAATCATACTCATCTCCCAAAAAATCGCCGACTACGATCAATGCTGTCTTTTTGATTCCTTCTTTTTTTACTTTCCGCGCGATATCCGACAATGTTCCCCGAATGATTTTCTGATCTTCCCAGGAAGCTTTGTATACAACTGCTGTCGGTGTATTCCCCCTGTATTCCTTCATCAGTTCCCCAGTCAGCTGTTCAATCATGCCGACGCTCAAAAAGATGACCATCGTCGACTGATGTCTGGCAAGATCCCGTATTTTTTCTTTCGGAGGCATTGGAGTTCTCCCTTCCATCCTCGTCAGAATTACCGTCTGACTGACGTTTGGAAGCGTATATTCTTTTTTTAATGCTGCAGCTGCTGCAAAAAAGGAACTGACACCCGGAATCACCTCATAGGAAATCCCCAGTCTGTCCAACGCATCCATCTGTTCCCGATGCGCTCCAAATACAGCCGGATCACCTGTATGAACTCTTGCCGTCATCTTTCCGGCTGCTTCTGCCTGTTCCATAACTTCCAAAACCTCTTCCAACGTCATCCCGGCGCTATTATAAATCTCTGCCTCCGCCTTTGCATCTTTTAATATCTCTTTATTGACCAAGGAGCCAGCATAAATAATTACATCTGCCTGATCAATGATCTTTTTTCCTTTTATGGTTAATAGTTCTGGATCGCCCGGACCCGCTCCAATAAAATATACCATAGCTATCTCTGACCTTTTATTACATCACATGTTTTCTGGATATCTTCTTTCGTATGTGCATCGGATACAAACATCGCTTCATACTGCGACGGTGCCAGATATATGCCATGTTCCAATGCATAGCCAAAATAATTCGAAAATGCATTCATATCCGAAGATGTCGCACCGTCATAATCCATTACCGGCTGATCGGTAAAATAAGCACAGAGCAGCGAACCGACCTGATTCACCTGAATTGCCTGTCCGGTAATCGTACTGCGTTCTTTCAAAGCTTCTGCAATTTTCCCTGCACTTGCATCGATCCGTTCATAAATCGCCGGATCTCCCTGCAAAATTTCCAGCGTCTTAATTCCCGCTGCTGTTGCAATTGGATTTCCGGACAACGTACCTGCCTGATATACCTTCCCGACAGGGGAAACATGGTCCATAATCTCTTTCCGTCCACCATATGCAGCCATCGGCATTCCTCCGCCGACGATTTTCCCAAGTGTTGTCATGTCTGCCTGAATTCCGTAATATTCCTGAGCCCCTCCCAAAGCAAGCCGAAATCCGGTAATCACTTCATCAAAGATCAAAACTGTGCCATTTTCTGCAGTGATATCCCTTAAAAACTGTAAAAAACCGGGTTTCGGAGGAACAACACCCATGTTGGCTGCAACCGGTTCCACGATCAAAGCTGCAATCTCATCTTTATTTTCCTCAAATAATTCTCTGACAGAATCTTCATTATTATAAAGGGCCACCAATGTCGTCTGCGTATAACCTGCAGGTACACCTGCACTATCCGGAACCGAACTGGTCAGTGCCGCAGAACCGGCTTTTACCAACAGTCCATCCGAATGTCCATGATAACAGCCTTTAAATTTGATGATCTTATCCCTGCCCGTATACCCTCTTGCTGTTCGGATTGCTGACATGACCGCCTCTGTTCCAGAACTGACAAGACGCATCACTTCCATCGATGGCATAAATGCCTTTATCATCTCCGCGATAATCGTCTCCTTTCTCGTCGGAGCGCCATAAGTCAAACCGTCAACTGCCGCCTTTTGTACAGCCTCTACAACCTCTTCTCTTGCATGGCCCAGAATTCCCGGTCCATAAGAACAGACATAATCAATGAATTCATTGCCATCTACATCATAAATCTTACTGCCCTTTGCATGATCAATAAATAGCGGTGTTCTGCCCACAGAACCATAAGCACGCACCGGAGAATTTACGCCTCCCGGCATTACCTGTACCGCCTGCTCAAATAAATGTTCTGATATATTAAAGTTCATATTTTTTTCTCACCCGTCTTTTCTTTTCAATTGCTGCTGCAACCATCATAATTTCCTCTAGTGCCACACAGTTCTTTTCCGTCTGATATTTCACCATATTGATGCATTCATGAATCTCCATCCATCGTACGCTCTCCAGTTCTTCTTTTTGGATATCAAATTCCTCTGGCTCCAGATCACGCCATAAGTAATAAACATTACTGATCTGTCTATCAATAAACTTTTCTCCATAAAATATTTCATCATGATATACAGTACGTCTTCCACACAAATATAATTCTTCTTCCTCTGCTTTAATCCCCAGTTCTTCCTGTAATTCCCGAACCGCCGATTCTTCATATCCACATCCTGCAGGAATATGACCGGCACTTGAGGTATCGTAACATCCCGGATAGGAATCCTTGTCGACACTCCGTTTTTGAAGAAGAACTTCTATCTTATCTTTATTCTTTCTGACCAGCCATACATGAGAAGTCCGATGCCAGATACCATCTCTATGCGCAATCGTTCGCTCTACAGTTCTTCCAGTCGGATTGCCATCCATGTCTACAATGTCTAGTAATTCCAAAATTGTCATCTCCTTATACAGTCCAGATCTTTTTCATTGTATCATATAATATGAAAAAATGTGCCGTAAAATCATATATTCTCATGATTTTACGACACCTTTTCATCAGTTCTCTACACGATTCATATAAAATTCCCAGCTGAAAACCGCTTTTTCAAACTCCACTTTCAATTCGAACGTATCCGTTATCGCGTTATCATATTCATCCTCGCTTGGAAATTCGATCTCCATATAATATGTAAATTTTCCATCCTCTTCCTTATCCTTCTCCATAGAAAACAGATATACATCTTCACACTGTTTTGGAAGTACTTGTAATTCTTCATCTGTCAATTTTCGATCCGGCGTTTCCTCTAATAAGGTTCCATTCGCATCGTAATATTTATAACCCTCTTTGATTCCGGAAAGGATGCTTCCTTCCTTTAATCTGACAGTCGTCGGTCCCGCATAGCTTTCCGTAAAATTCGTGTTCTGAGAATTTCTCGCTTTTACGATCAGAGCTTCTAATTCCAGATACAGCTGTCCTTCCTGTACTTCAAATTTCTTAATTACACAATCATCAAAAGAAAACTGATCGATCTCGTTAATTGATTCAAATCCCATAATCTCTGCTCCTTTGTTATTCATGCAGATAGTATAACATATTTTGAGATTTATCGAAAGTCACTCCGTCTATCATAAACAAAAGTTATATTCCCAATCACTCAGTAATATAAATATTCCCTTCCTTTTTCGTATTCATCACAACCTCATCCGTCAATCCATACACAACATTTGAAATAACGTATTCCCCATCATTGATAAATACCTCTACCATATTCTGGTCGACAAAAATGTCCAAATGAACGTTTCCATCAACTTCTGGTGAAGCAAATATAAGCCCTCCTTCTTTTATTCCTTGATAAAGAGCCGTCCGGTCCGTCTGAATGCAGTGATTGATGTATTCAATCTCATATCCTCCGACATTGAGTGAATCCCCTTCATCCATGTCAATCGATATATAATAATATCCCTGTAACGCATCTTTTACAGAGGAGATTTTTTTTGTAAACCTGGATTTAATATTAGGATGAACACGAAAATAAATATGTCCGTTCTTAACTTCTACCACTCTCGGCATACAGAACATACCGTTCCACTCATCATCCACTGCCTTAGGCATACGAAGCCACGCAACCATCACCCTGCGCCCCTCTTCATCCAGTGTTGTCTGCGGTGCATATAAATCAAATCCATAATCAATATACTGATAAGAATCCGGTATCCGGATCTCACAGGTATCTTCATCAAAGTCAACCTGTGTGCAGACCGACTGGTTCTCTCCGATTATGCTGTCCATCATAATTCCCATCGGCGAAAATATCAGCATATCCTGACCATTTACTTTAAAATAATCCGGACACTCCCACATCCATCCATATCCTTCTCTGCTGAATGAATTAACATATGTCCATTGATAAAGATCATTGCTTTTATAAAAAAGAAGCTTTCCGTTCCCATCCTCTCCCGCTGTACCGAGCACCATATACCAGCCGTCTTTTCCTTTCCATACTTTTGGATCTCTTGTATGAACGCTGTCACCGAGCTTTCTGTCCGTAATTGGCGGCAGAATTACCTTTTTATCATTAAAATTGTCAAACTTTTTTCCATCTTTCGATGTAAGCATCATCTGCGATGATTCATACTTATCATTACACTGATGAATATTCTCAGGATTTATTTCTGTGTATCGAACACCCGTATAGTATAAAAACATCGTTCCATCATGTTCAACCGCACTTCCGGAGAAGCATCCGTCCTGATCTGCATATTTCGTTGGAAACAATGCGACCTTCTTATGATTCCATGTGAAAAGGTCATCACTGACTGCATGTCCCCAATGCATCTTTCCCCACATCGGTCCAAAAGGAAAATATTGATAGAATAAATGGTACTGTCCTTTATAATAGATAAAACCATTTGGATCATTGATCCAGTTGCCTGGAGCCTTTAAATGTAATTTCTGATTCATAGCCATACACCTCTGATCGAATTATAATAAAGCAGTTAAGTAACCGGTTACTTTGACTCTATATTAACATTCACTATTTTCATCGTCAATATCTATTTTATTTTCGTAAATATTCACAAATATGCACTGCATTTTCTGTTATATTTTCACAAAACCGACAAAGTAACCGGTTATTCATTGTTTTTTTTATTTTATTGTTATACAATACATCTATCAAAATGATTTATGGTTTGATACAGAAATAAATTTTAAAATATGGAAGGAATGCCATGGTTAAAAAAAATATTACATTTCATGATATCGCACAATATACCGGATTTTCTAAAACAACGATTTCCCGATATTTTAATCATCCCGATTCTCTGACATTGGAAAATCAAAAAAAGATTGCTAATGCACTCAAAGAGCTCAACTACCATGAGAATAAAGTTGCTCGAATCTTAGCAAATGGAAAGACCGAATTTATCGGAGTGATCATACCAAACCTATATCTGCATTATTATTCCACGGTATTAAATGAAATATTATCCACTTATGAAAAATTTGGTTATAAATTTATTGTATTTGCCGGCGATAACCATGAAGAAACAGAACAGAAATACATGAAAGAACTGTTTGCTTATAAAATTGAAGGTATGATCGTCTTAAGTCATACGATCCCTTCAGAAGAACTGGCTTCTTACGGTATCCCAGTCGTCACGATCGAACGCGAAGACCGGTATACGAACAGCGTCAATACCGATAACTATCTTGGCGGCGTACAGGCAACAGAAATGCTCTATGAAGCGGATTGTGATATTTATATTCATATCAATTCTGCATTATCAGAAGATATGCCGAGTTATGGACGGATCAAAGGATTTTCTGACACATGCAAAAAATACCAGCTGGAGAACCGGATATTTTCAAAAGATCTGGGTAATAATCATGAAAACATCAAGAACTATATGATAGAATTTTTAGACATAATTGATAAGATGTATCCTAACAAACGAAAAGGGATTTTTATGCCCAATGACACATATGCAAACATTTTATGCAATCTTCTGATTCAAAAATGCAAAAACATTCCGGATGAATATTGTATTGTCGGTTTTGACAATTCCCCTATTTCCGGAGAAGCAATTATTCCCATCAGTACCATCGGGCAACAGATCGATAAAATTGCCTGTTCAGCGATGGAAATACTGATCGCACAGATAAATGAAAGAAAAAAGAAACGACCAATACAATCCGAAGGATTAACCCATAAGGTAATCCCACCCATCCCAATTCCACGGGAAACTACGAAAACAGGAATACACATTTTAAAATCGGGGAAAATCCAGAATTTATGACGATCTGATTATGGATTTCAGTAAAATTACATTTAAAAAAATACTCCTTATGTTCTGTCTGACACAGATACATAAGGAGCATTTTTTATTGAAAAAGAACTTGTCATTTTGTCCTTATTCTGCTTCTATTACTGCCTCTTTCATACTTTTTACATAATCATATACCGCATCGCCGGCATTTTCCCCGTATTTTTCGATGATCTTTACGATCGCGCTCCCGACAATCGCTCCATCCGCGATTCCTGCCATCTTTTTCGCCTGCTCAGGCGTGCTGATGCCGAAACCGATTGCCGCCGGTTTCTCAGATGCCTCCCGGATCGCTTTTAACATCGAATCGAGATCCGTCGTAATATTTTGTCTGACACCGGTTACGCCCATCGAAGAAACTACATAGATAAATCCTGCTGCGTCTGCCGCAATCTTTTTAATACGGTCTTCGGAGGTCGGTGCGATCAACGAAATAATATCGACACCATGTGCTGCTGCAATCGGTGCGAGTTCCCCTTTTTCTTCAAACGGAAGATCCGGAATGATCAGTCCATCCAGACCGGATTCCTGGCATTTTTTACAAAAACGTTCATATCCGTATTTATATACCGAATTCGCATATAGCAGAAATACAATTGGCACTTCTGTTTTTTTCCGCAGCCTGACTACCATATCAAACAATTCATCCGTTGTAACACCGTTTGACAGGGCGCGGATATTCGCATTTTGAATAACCTCTCCTTCTGCGATCGGATCGCTGAACGGAACGCCGATCTCGATCAGATCCGCTCCTGCGTCAATCATTTTTAAAATATATTCCTCACTTTTTTCAATCGTTGGATCACCGCCCGTTAAAAAGGCGATGAATGCTTTTCCATGATCAAATGCATGTTTGATTCTACTCATAAATCTCTACTCCTCTGTATCTTGCAATTGCCGCCACATCCTTATCTCCTCGTCCTGACAGACAGATGATCATCGATTCATCTTTGGAATAATCCTTCGCGATTTTCATTGCATGAGCAACCGCATGCGCGCTTTCAATCGCACAGATAATTCCTTCCGTCCTGGCGAGATATTCAAACGCTGCTACCGCTTCTTCATCCGTTACCGGCACATATTGCGCGCGTCCGATATCATGCAGATATGCATGTTCCGGTCCAATTCCCGGATAATCCAGCCCCGCGGAAATCGAATATACCGGTGCGATCTGTCCATATTCATCCTGGCAAAAATACGATTTCATGCCATGGAAAATGCCGAGCGTGCCTTTTGCGATCGTTGCTGCATGCTGATCCGTATGAATTCCACGTCCTGCCGCCTCACATCCGATCAGTTCCACGCCCTCATCCGGAATAAAATGATAAAACATACCTGCCGCATTGCTTCCGCCACCGCAACATGCCATTACGACAGCAGGCAATTTCCCTTCCAACATTAAAATCTGTTCCCGGGCTTCTTTGCTTATCACCGCCTGATAATCGCGAACGATCGTCGGAAACGGATGCGGACCCATAACCGATCCTAAGACATAATGTGTATCAAAAACGCGATTCGTCCATTCTCTCATCGCATCATTGACCGCATCTTTTAATGTCATCGTACCGGTTGTGACCGCATGTACCTTTGCCCCGAGCAATTCCATCCGGTATACATTCAGCGCCTGACGATCGGTATCTTCTTTTCCCATGAAAATCTCACATTCCAACCCCATCAAGGCTGCCGCAGTCGCAGTCGCAACCCCATGCTGTCCGGCTCCAGTTTCCGCAATCACGCGGGTTTTTCCCATCTTCTTTGCGAGCAGACATTGTCCTAAGACATTATTGATCTTATGCGCTCCGGTATGGTTTAGATCCTCACGTTTTAAGTAGATCTTTGCTCCTCCAAGATCTTTTGTCATATTTTCCGCATAATACAATAATGACGGTCTGCCTGCGTATTCCCTTAAAAGAGTATCCAATTCCCGGTTAAATTCAGGATCATGTTTATAAAATTCATATGCCTTTTCCAGATTGATGATCTCATTCATCAATGTTTCCGGAATATACTGTCCTCCATGGACTCCAAATCTACCTTTCGACATCTCGTATTCTCCTCACTATTTTTAAAATCTTATCTCTGTCTTTCTTTCCATTCGTTTCCACGCTGCTGCTAAAATCCACAGCATACGGGTGAAGTTTTTCTATTGCTTCTATTACATTTTCTGCTGAAATTCCACCTGCCAGAAACCACGGCTTTTCTATTTCAGGTACAAGATCCCAGTCAAATATCTTTCCCGTACCCTTCCCGCTGTCAAACAAATAATAATGCGCCGGAAACCCGTTCCTCAAAGCTTCCCCCATCTGATCGCCGCAAAACGCTTTGATGATCGGTTTATCCGTAAGCTTTCTAAGGCGCGCCACATATGCGGCATCTTCGGTTCCATGGAGTTGGATCAGATCAATGATTCCTGCATTTACCAGTTCTGCAACGATTTCTTCTTTCTCATCCACAAACACACCAACCGCTAAAATATCCGGATCCAGCTTCGCTTTTAGTACCGCCGCCTGCTCCCTTGTCACACTTCTTCTGCTTTTTTTCCAGAAAACAAATCCAATATAATCCGGCTTTGCTTCATTTACAAAATCAATATCACACGGACGGGTCAACCCGCAAATCTTTATCTTCGTCATTTTAATGGCTCTCCATTCAGTTTCTCTAACATCGCTTTTTTATCACTGCTTCTCATCAGTGTCTCCCCGATCAGCACAGCATTGGTGCCGTTTTGTTTCAGAACTTCGATGTCTGCATTTGTCTGAATCCCACTTTCCGATACGAACAAAATATTTTCCGGTATCATCGCACGATATCGCGTACTGTTATGCACATCCACCGTAAAATCCCTTAAATCGCGGTTATTGACACCGATGATCTCTGCTCCCGCATAGACCGCATCTGCAATTTCTTTTGCATCATGCGCTTCAACCAATGCGCTGAGGCCGAGGCGTCTTGCAATCCGGATATACTCTTTTACAGTCTCCTTATTCAAAATTGCGCAAATCAGCAGTATCGCGGATGCTCCGAGAACTTTCGCTTCGTATATCATATATTCATCAACGACAAAATCCTTTCTCAAAACCGGAATCGATACTTCCTTTGCAATTTCCCGCAAATACCGGTCAGAGCCCTGAAAATAGTATGGTTCGGTCAGACACGAGATTGCGCTCGCTCCTGCCTGTTCATATTCCTTTGCAATCTGCACATATGGAAAATCCGGTGCGATCAGCCCTTTCGACGGGGATGCTTTTTTGACTTCGCATATATATGACAGATGTTCTTTTGCCAGGGCCTGATAAAACGGGAATCCGGTATCAGCATTCATATATTCTGCTTGTGCTTTTACTTCTTCTAAAGAAATTTCTTTTTTTGCTTTTTCGACACGTTCTCGCGTTTTTGCTGCAATTTCCTCTAAAATCATCGTCTTATTTCCTCATCTATGCATTCGTAATATCCACAAATTTCTGAATCTGTGCATATGCTTTCCCACTGTCGATCACTTCTGCCGCCTCTCTAATTCCTTCTTCCAAAGAAATTCCTTCTTTTGCAAGATAGATCGCAGCTCCGGCATTCAACAGCACAGCATTTCTTTTCGGCCCTCTTTCTTTTCCCAATAAAATTGCCTTCGTAATCTCCGCATTTTCCTCAGCCGTTCCACCGACCAGATCTTCCTTAGCACATCGTTTCATTCCAAATTGTTCCGGCGTAATCTCATAAAGTCGGAATTTACCTCCATCACGCACCTCGCAGATCGTCGTCGGAGCGCTTGCCGAAATCTCATCCAGACCATCCTGCCCATAGACGACCATCGCATCTTTCACGCCAATATTGTATAAAATATGCGCCATCGGTTCTACAAGTTCTTTACTATATACACCTAATACCTGACGATTTGCATTTGCAGGATTCGTCAGCGGTCCTAAAATATTAAATACAGTACGGATTCCCAAAGAACCGCGAATCGGTCCGACATACTTCATTGCAGGATGGTATTTCTGAGCGAATAAAAAGCACATGCCGATCTCCTCTAATGCTTTTTTACTTACTTCTTCTTCCGCCAACAGATTCACGCCCAGCGCTTCAAGAACATCGGCAGCACCGGATTTGCTTGAAGCCGCCCGGTTTCCGTGTTTTGCAACTTTGACGCCCGCTGCCGAAATAACAAATGCGGAAGTCGTCGAAATATTAAACGAGTTCGAACGGTCACCTCCGGTTCCAACGATTTCCAGGACATCCATATCATCATGCTGTAAATGCACACCATGCGCACGCATTCCATCCGCCGCTGCAGTAATTTCTTCAATTGTCTCTCCTTTTGCCGACAGTGCCGTCAAAAATCCCGCTGCCTGAAGCTGATCGGCTTCTCCGGTCATTAATTCGTCCATCACGGCTCTCATCTCATCATATGTTAAATCATTTCCTTCAAATACTTTTGATAACGCTTCTTTTATCATATTATCTGCCTCCTAAAAAATTTTCTATCATCTGCATGCCATCCGGTGTCAATACAGATTCCGGATGAAACTGCAGTCCATATGTCTCACATTCTTTATGTTTTACCGCCATGATCTCTCCATCATCCGCTCTTGCGATAACTTCCAGACATTCCGGCATCGTGTTTTCATCCGCGGCTAACGAATGATATCTTGCCACCTTAAGTTCTTTCTCTAATCCTTTAAAAATCCGACTGCTTTGATCCACGGTCAATACCGACTGCTTACCATGCATCAACTCTTTTGCATAAGTAATTGTTGCCCCATATGCCTGGCAGATTGCCTGATGCCCAAGACAAACACCAAGGATCGGAATTTTTCCTTTAAAATATCGAACAACCTCGATACAGATTCCTGCCTGTTCCGGCCTGCCGGGTCCCGGTGAAATCACAATTGCATCGGGCTTTATCTCTTCAATCTCTTCTAAAGTCTTTTCATCATTTCGTATTACAACAATATCCGAATCAAGGCTACCGATATATTGATACAGATTGTACGAAAAACTGTCATAATTATCGATTAATAAGATCATCGATCCAAACCTCCTTCCGAACGTTTAACGGCCTCAACAACTGCCTTCGCTTTATTTAAAGTTTCTTGAAATTCGGTTTCCGGCACGCTGTCTGCCACAATACCCGCGCCTGAACGGATAAACACTTTTCCATTTTTCTTGTAAGCAATACGGATTGCAATGCAGGTATCCATATTTCCGGTAAAATCCAGATATCCAATTGCCCCTCCATAAATCCCCCGTTTATTATCCTCTAATTCATTGATAATCTCCGCCGCCCGGATTTTCGGCGCACCGGACAGCGTTCCTGCCGGTAAAATTGCTCCTATCGCATCTACCGCATCTTTTTCTTTCTGAATCGTTCCTGCTATTGTAGAACCGATATGCATGACATGAGAATATCGTTCGATTCCCATATATTTTTCCACCTGCACGCTTCCAAACCGGCTGATCTTCCCAATATCATTTCTTCCAAGATCGACGAGCATATTGTGCTCCGCACATTCTTTCGGATCCGCAAGCAACTCTTCTTCCAAACGCCGGTCTTCTGCATCTGTTTTGCCTCTCGGTCTTGTTCCAGCAAGTGGAAATGTGTATAGCGTATCATCCGTTAACTTCACAAGTGTCTCAGGCGACGCACCTGCAATTTCAATATCGTCACTGCTAAAATAAAACATATATGGTGAAGGATTGATGGTTCTTAAAACCCGATACGTGTCCAAAAGGCTTCCTTCTACTTCCGCCTCCATTCGGTTTGACAATACGACCTGAAAAATATCTCCTTCATAGATAAAATGCTTGGCTTTTTCCACCATTTCACAAAACTGCTCTTCGCCAAACAACGGCTTAAATTCCGTCTTCACTGCTAATGGCTGTTCCTCTTTTTCAACACCATTTTTCACAAGATGAATCATATTTTCAATTTCCATCTTTGCTTTTTCATAATTTTCTTCCATTCGATCCGTCCTGACATTTGCAATAAAATAAATCCGTTGTTTCAGATTGTCAAACGCGATTACCTTATCAAATAACATCAGATCAAAATCGCGAAATCCTTCTTCATCTTTCGCATCCAGAACAAGGGAAGGCTCCTGATATTTCAGATAATCATAAGAAAAGTATCCGGTAAATCCTCCGGTAAATGTCGGCATGCCTTTGATCTTTGGACTTTTATATTCTCTTAATATCTGACGAATGTATTTTTGCGGCTCCTTTGTCTCAAACTGAAATTTCGTTCCGTTTTGAATACTCACCACGCCATCCATACAGGTAAGTTCCAGTTTCGGATCAAATCCTAAAAAAGTATATCTGCCCCATACTCTTGCATCTTCTACACTTTCCAGCATATAACAGTGATGACTGACTGCCTTTAACTTCTTTAATACCTGAAGCGGTGTATAATAGTCAGAATAAATCGTTTTACAGATTGGCACTGCCTGATAATCTTTTTCATATTGTCTTATTTCTTCCAGCGTCGGATAATACATCTTTTTTCTCCTTTCCATCATAGAATATGCTGTATCTTTGTGGAGCGTTTCCGCTTGCCTTGTGCTTTCACGTAAAAAAAAACGTCCCTGACTAAACTATAAAGTTCAGTCAAGGACGGGTAATATCATCCGCGGTGCCACCTTGATTCAGAAATTGCATCTATTCTATATAAAATAAAAGAAATAGAGAATCTCCGCTCTTATCAGAATACCATCATATTCTTCGCAACTAACGTATGCGCCACGTCGCAGAATACTCAGTCAGTTCGGCTGACCTTTGACTGCGCCCTCAGTGGTCCATTTGACGAGCTGCGTTCTGCCGGTTCTCAGCTACCCGACTCTCTGTAAGTGCACGATTCGCCGTTATCTCCACATCAACGGTTTCAAATTGTCATTCAATTCATTTCTTTTAACAGAATATCACTTTAATGTGCTAATGTCAAGAAGAAATTAAAGAACCACACGAACAAGGCCTCAGCATCCGACGAAAAATCGAATGCCGAGGCCTCTTCTCACATTTTTATTCAATACCTTCAGAATATAATTGGAACAATTTATCTCCTGTTACCTTTTTAATATTTTTATAAACGCTTTCGCTGCATTTCTGCATCTCTTTCCAGTTTTTCGCATCAATTTCCTGAATCACCATGCCATCCGCTTCTAACTGATCTTTACACTCCTGACGATTTGTGTCCGCTGCATCACATGCTTTCTGCTGTGCAATTTCTGCCGCTTTGTTGATAATCACCTTTTCTTCAGCCGTGCGGTCTTTCATAAAATCGGAACTCGCAACTAACGTAATATAGTCAGGAACTGCATTCGTCTCTACGATATATTTCTGTTGTTCGTATAATTTCGCACTCTGGATCAGGCTGTATGCATTCTCCTGAGCATCGATCGTTCCCTGCTGAAGACCAATATATACTTCCGAGAAGGACATCGGTGTCGGACTGGATCCTACCGCTTTCCAGAACTGAATATGATACATGTTCTCCATTGTTCGAATTTTCTGACCTTTGAAGAATGATATATCTTTAAACGGATCATTGGATGTCATAACACGAAATCCCTGGTCTGCAAGTCCAAGAAGTTCATAACCTGCATTGTTATAAATATCTTTGACCGAATCCTGAAATTCCTCTCCATTATATGCGGTTCTCGCCTTCTCTATGTCACTGAACAAACAAGGAGAGTCGAACACACAAAGCTGCGGCATAAAACTTACCTGCGGAGCAGGTGACATTACGACAAACGGAATATCGCCGTCTTTTACACTTTCCATTAATTCACGGTCACCGCCCAATGTAGACTGTGGATAAACCTGAATTTTCATCCGACCTCCGCTTAACTTTCCAACCTGCTCTGCAAAATTCGATGCAAATACATGTGTGATCGTATCAGTTGTACTGCAGGTTGCCAGCGGCCACGCATAACGCTGTACTTCTTCTTTATCATCCTTACCGCATCCAGTCATGGCAAGCGTCATACTCAGTGTCAACACTAACATTAAAATTATTTTTAAATATTTCTTCATCACATTACCTCCCAAACTATCCTAATAATGCCAAACTGATCTGAGGTATAAATGTGATAAACATTAATGCAATCAGGTTAAATATAATCAACGGCATTGCCCGCTTCGCAATCTCCATGACCGGAATATCCGTCAAAGAACTTGCGACAAATAAGTTTACACCGATCGGAGGTGTTACAAATCCAATTGCAAGGTTTACTACCATGAAAATACCAAAGTGAATCGGATCAACGCCGATTCCCGTCATAATCGGCATTAAAATCGGTGTTAAAATTAAAATCGCAGGCGTTGTATCCATTACCATACCTACTACTAACAAAAATGCATTCACTACCAGAAGAATAACGATCTTGCTAGAGAATGTTGCCAAGATCCATCCGCTGATCGTCTGAGGTACCTGCATCAGCGTCAACACCCTTGAGAATGCAGTCGACGCTGCCAAAATAAACAAAATCGGCGCATATGTCTTAACTGCTTCTGAAAGGATTGAATAAATTTCATTAAGTGCAATTGATTTATATACAAAAATACTAATGATCAGGGAATAAAATACGGAAATAACCGCTGCTTCCGTCGGGGAAGCAACACCCGAATAAATACATCCCAAAATAATAACCGGCGATAGCAGAGCAAAGAAACTCTCTCTAAATACTTTTAACAGACCTTTGCCACGCAGATGTTTCATCTCTGCTCCGATTCTTTCTTTATCTTCTCCATTTTTCACGCAGTAAAATACTGCATATATCATCAATAACAGTGCAATCAGACATCCTGGAATGATACCTGCAAGGAAAATGTCACTGACTGATTCTCCGGATGACATACCGAAGATGATAAACGGAATACTCGGCGGAATAATAACACCCAACGCTCCCGCAACCGCCACGAGTGCCGTACAGAACTTTTTATCATACCCGAGATTTACCAAAATCGGAATTGTCATGCTTCCAACTGCAGCTACCGTAGCAATACCAGAACCGGAAATTGCACCATAGAACAGACATGTGATAATCACTGCACATGGAAGTCCCGCAGGAAGTCCGCCAATAAAATATGCAAATAAATCAAATAATTTTTTTGAAATACCGCCGCGTGCCATGATCAGTCCGGAAAGAATGAACATCGGTACCGCTAATAATGGAAAACTATCAATACCGCCGAACATCGAACGGATAACATAGCTCGCACTTGCAGTAAAGGATGGATCAAACGCACCCGGTAAAATGGATACAATTCCAAGTGAGATCGAAATCGGAACCGCACATATTAAACATAATAAGAATAAAATAAATACTACTCCTGCCGACATACTATTCTCCCTCCTTTACATCTTTCTTCCCAATGACTTCCAACAGCCTGTCTATCCATTTCTGGACAAGGCGAATGACAGCCAAAGTAAAGCTGATGATTGTTGAAGATTGAATAATATACATAGGAATTCCACAGGCAGGACTCAGCTGATGACTTGCCACTGCTGACATAATATAATGCCATGCATATGGAATCAGATAAGCAAAGAATATGATCTCCACAGTGTATGTAATTAAACGCACCAGCGAAAACATACGCTTTGGTAAAAATTCAACTATCTGTTCTATCTTGATCGATACTCCCCGCTTAATACAATAACTAATGCTGAGAAAACCAGACCAGATAAATAAGTATCTTGTGATTTCTTCGGACCAGGTAAGGGAATAGGAGAACACATAACGTGCCGTTACCTGAATTCCCATGATAACCATCATAAAAAGAAGCATAATAACTAAAAGTACTTCCTCAAGATAGTTATCAATCCATTTGATAACTTTCATAAGTCTTCCTCCTTATATAGATAAAAATTTAACACACACTGTTATTATACTCCATTTATAAAAAAAATCCATATTTTTTTCGCAAATATGAATTTTTTCTTAATGAACTTGTCACTATTAAATTGTAAAATCATTCAGTCAAAACCAGCGAAAAACGCTTTATCATCACAATCTCTGCCGAACTATGGAAACGGTAATTCCCGGAAAAACTTCTTTATCAACCAGTATTTCACCATAATTTGCCGCAATATAAGCAGATGCCGTCGATACAGATGCCGCTCCGACCGTCTTTTTCACAAATTCTGATCTTTTAATCTGCATTCGATCCAAATCCAATTGATTGATCTGTTCTATTGATATAATCGTGAGATTAGCGCCAAAATAATCTGCATTTTCTATAATTCCCGCTTCTTTTTCTTTTTTTGGAATTGTGGAAATCCCGCGGATCGATAAGGTAGAAAGTCCATTTCTCTCAAAAACGGTTCGAACAGCTTCCAGAATCCTTTCTCCCGACACACCTGCCTTGCATCCAATTCCAATCCACAGGCATGCCGGTCTCAAGTATAATATATGCTTTTGTGCCAGATCATAAATTCGGTCGCTGATAACTACGACCGGATCCTGGCAGTTCTCATCATACATTTTAACAAGATCATCCGTCAGTTCATCAAAATCATAATCACTGAGCAATTGGATCCTTTTTCCTTTTAATACTTCTGAACTAATATATTTTAATTCCTCAATATTCTCAATTTTTAAGTTATTTCTTTTAGCAAACATATCAAAAGCAAAGGCATTTTCTACATCGGTTGCCGTTGTAATCACTGCCTGACCTCCGGTAATCACCGCCATTTGCTGCGCTAATGCATTCGCACCGCCTAAATGCCCCGATAAAAGGCTGATTGCAAATTGCCCTTTTGAATCCATAACAACTACCGCCGGATCTTTTTGCTTATGTACAAAAAGTGGTGCGAGTACACGCACCACAATTCCCGTCGCCATAATACAGACTAATCCATCATATTCCGAAAATGCCTGTTGCATATTAAGTTTTAGATTTTCTTTCCCAAACAAGGTTCCCGGTACTTCCTGACTCAAGGATTCAGCCAGATACCTTCCCTGTTCCGTAATAGAAAAATATGCAATTCTCATCCTAATCTTCCGTCACTTCCTCGATCCTTACGATCACATTACCTGCTTCCGTCGGTATATAGCCGATCTGCAGCTGCTGCCCGTTCTTTTTAATGCATCCTCCATTTGCAGATGGTCTGTGATAACCGAACTTCTCAATAAATGTCTTGCCATATTCAAAATGAACGGTTCGAATATTAAAACTTTCCAGTTCTTCATCCTCTGTAGTCTCTCCACCCTGAGATGCCGGCTGAAAATTCTCAACTTTTCCCTTAATCGTCTGATAGTTGCCATGCTTATATGTCTCTATAATCGATACATATCCATAACAAAAATGAGCCAGCGTGTAAGCACAAATAATCAATGCGATAATGCCTAAAAACTTCACAAAAATCTTTCCTTTATAAACTGCATACAACCCTGCAAATCCTAAAATTGCAAACGGGAGCACCCAATGCAATTGAATCTGAAAATTACTTGCTTCATATAACAATTCCATATATATTCCTCCTATTCCTACCCACTAATCACAATATTCTAATACTTTATCAAACTGCATATCTCCGCCAAACAGATCCAGAGCACTTCCAATTGTAACATCCAACCGGCCGTGTCCTGCTTCCCGCAAAATCGACAGATCCGTCTCATTCCTTACGCCACCCGCATAAGTAACCGGAATTCCATCCCAATCGCCAATCATCTTAACCAGATCTTTTTCTATCCCGGATGCTTTTCCTTCTACATCGACCGCGTGAATCAGAAATTCATCACAATAATCCGCTAAATGCTCCAGTGTCTCCCGATCTAAAATGACATCAGTATACTTTTGCCAACGGTCCGTTACGACATAATATTGCCCATCTTTTTTCCTGCAACTTAAATCCAATACAAGATGTTCTTTTCCTACCGCATCCTTTATCGCATTCAGATTTTTATAATGAATCTGTCCATTCTTAAATACATAAGATGTAACAATCACATGCGAAGCACCCATGTCGAGAAACCGCTTTGCATTCTCCGCCGTCATCCCTCCGCCGATCTGCAGACCTCCCGGATAAGCATCCAATGCCCCTCGTGCCTGTTCTACATCCTTTTCATAATATTCTGATCCCGCCGGATTCAATAAGATGATATGTCCTCCTGACAGTCCATTTTTTTTATACAGCTCGGCATAAAATTTTCCATCTTTTTCTGATACAAAATTCTCATCTGCCTGGTTTCCAAGATCGAGGAGACTGCCCCCAACGATCTGCTTTACTTTTCCATTGTGTATATCTATACAAGGTCTGAATTTCATAATTATATTCCATTTCTTAAATATCGTATATTATAGTATAACACATTCTCTTTTCTTTTTAAAGTGCTGCCTTAAAAGCTTCGAAAGCGGATGGAACCGCATATGACTCCTCCAACTCCTCCCGTGATATCCAGATAAAATCATCGCTTGGCTTTTCCTGACACTCAACATAAAATCCTGTCATATGCCATTCAATATGGCTGAAAATGTGTTTATGCTTTGCCGTCGCCTCAAAATGATAATGAGCCACTTCCCATTTTTTCAGCTGTTGCTCCAGATCTTCAATCGAAAAGCTCCGCTCTTCATTTGGGAACTCCCAAAGTCCGGCAAGCAGACCTTTCTCCTCCCTCTTCCGAATTGCAATTTTATTCTGATATTCCAGAAGAAAAACCGTTTTCTGTTCAATTCTTCTCTTTTTCTTTGGAGTCTTTACAGGAATCTTCGCGATCAGATCTTCCTTATATGTTTTGCATACAGTATCCCACGGACACATCTCGCATTTTGGTTGTCCATTTGGCACGCAGACGGTGGCTCCAAGCTCCATCAATGCCTGATTAAAATCACCGGCACGCTCCCTTGGAATAATTTCCAGAAGATCTGCCGTAATCGCGCGCTTTGTAGACTGTTTTAAAATATCTCTTTCATCCCCGGTAATCCTCGTAATCACACGCAGCACATTGCCGTCAACTGCTGCTACCGGCAGGCGAAAAGCAATAGAACCGATCGCTCCTGCCGTATATTCTCCAATTCCTTTTAATGACAATAATTTTTCATAATCGGCAGGCATTTGCCCTTCAAATTCGTTCATAATCTGATTCGCCGCTATCTTTAGATTTCTTGCCCGATTATAATATCCCAGTCCTTCCCATAATTTCATAAGTTTATCGTCATCGACGGACGCGAGCGCTTCCACATCCGGCAGTTCTCTCATAAAACGTTCATAAAACGGCTTTACCGCCTCCACTCGTGTCTGCTGAAGCATGATTTCGGAAATCCATACCCGATAAGGGGTTGGTTCTTCTCTCCACGGAAGAATTCTTGCATTATAATCATACCAGTTTAATAAAGCCTCCACGATCTTTGGATTCAAACTCATCTTTCACCTCTGTCTATCAGCTATCGCCTCTCCCAATAGCCATTGTTAATACATATACTTTCTTTATTCCATGCTGTTTCAATATGCCCGCACAAGCGTCGACCGTCGCTCCGGATGTATAAATATCGTCCACAAGCAAAATGGTCTTCTCACCCTCGTACTCCCGTCCCTTCCAGTCGAATGCTTTATCGAGTTCCTGTTTTCTCTGCATCGGATTCAGTTCTTTTAACGGAGCAGTCTCTTTCATCCTCCATATCAGATTCTTTTTAATCGGAATACCGCTCCATTTTTCAATCTCTCTGGCAAACAGTTCTGCCTGATTGTATCCCCTTATGCGGTATTTCTTCCTGCTGATCGGTACAGGAACTATGCATTCCAACTTCAATTGAAGCAAAAGGTCCCTATACTGCCTTCTTGCCAATTCTCCGTATAACGTTAAAAATTCTCTTTTATTCTTATACTTGATCGCAAGAATTGATGGTGCCGATGCCGCATCATATTCAAGAATCGAAAATCCACGATCAAATACATGCTTCTGTTTCACACAATCATAACAATATTCCTGTTCCTCTGAAAGCAGGGGTTTACCGCAGCAAAAACAATACGGCTGTTCTACTAATTTCAATCTCTTGCTGCATTCACCGCAGACCAGCATCCTTTGATCATCTAATATTTCAAAGCAAACCGGACAACATTTTGGATATATCATATTCCATATTGCTTCATACATAATAACCTTCTTCCTTCTCTCTCCAGGCAGATCTGATTATTATTTTTTCGTCTTTATATTATACAAAAACGGCACCGCTTATACAAGCGATGCCCCTCATTGTTTACTTTGTTTTTACACTTTTTTTCGATGACCACTTCGAATAGTACTTTTTCCCTTTTACGGTCTTATAAGTTCGAACCTGGATGTAATATTTTTTCTTTGCTTTTAATCCGGTTATCGATTTTGACGTTAAAGTGTTTTTCGAAATCGTCTTTGTCTTTGCACCAGACATATTTGATTTTAAGGAATACCGAATCTGATATCCGGTTGTCTGCTTCTTTTGTTCATTCCATTGTACGGTAAATCCCTTTTTCTTATTAGAAACAGATTTGATGCTCGTTGATTTTGGAATAATTTTAAAGGTCTTGGTAATTGTTCCACTGAATGTATTTTGTCCGGTTGCTTTTACCTTATAAGTTCCGACATTCTTCCTTCCCGAACTATAAGATAATTTTACATTCAGATTACTCGATGTCCTTTTTTTCGCGATAACTCTACCGGAATATTTTACGGTAACCGAAGGTTTTTTCGCTTTTCCATTATACGTATACGTTGTTGCAGACAAAGACGCTGATGCTATAGGTCTTGTCAGGCTTAATTTAGCAGAAATCAAAGTACCAAGTTCTGATTCCTCCACAGTACTGTCAACATCATTTCCTAAAGCTGCTTCTACCGCTTTATAGGCATCTACAACTCCATATCCATAATAATTATCATAGCCCTCAGCTCCCTTATCCGTGGCGGTATCCGTCAGATACTTTTCCGCTTTATCAGGAGTCATTCCCGGGTCAGCCGCATACAGCAAAGCTGCAATACCTGCTACAGCCGGACTTGAAAAACTGGTTCCATCTATATCCCGACTGGCATAATTTACATTTTTATACCAGTATAACTTTTCATTTTTGCTATTATACACATAACCTGCTGCCGGCACAATGATGGATTCTCCCGATGCGCTGATATCAACTGCATCATTATGCTGACTGAAACTGCTGTGATTATTCTTCTCATCCACGGACGCAACTGAAATGACGTGTTCAAAAGAAGCTGGGTACATCTTCTTACTCGATCCATAGTTACCCGCTGCAGCAACAGACAAAATCCCTTTCGCATATGCCTCATCAATGCTGTCCTGCAAAACCTGGTCAATATCCTGTATGAATCCTCCAAGGGACATATTGACTACTTTTATATTTAACTTGTCCGCGTATTTCAGTACATAATCATATCCCGCGATCAGAGCTGCCGATGTTGCCCCGGCATCTGCAGCGTAAAGATTCTCACCAATCTGGCTGTCATCCGAAAAATATGGATCTTCAAATACATTAACAGGCAATACCCGTCCATTATAAGAAGCTCCGGCAATTCCTTTTTTATTATTCGCCTGCGCGGCAATGACAGAGGCTACCATCGTACCATGTCCAACATAATCCGTAAAATATCCGGTAGGATCATACCAGTCGGTACCTACTTTGCTCATCTTCTTGCCCTGGTATGCATCATATGCATAAGAATACCATATATTTCCTCCTGAATTTACATCCTTTAGTTCTTCATGGCGCTCACTTTTATCGTAATTAATCCCGGTATCAAGTACAGCAACCGTGATTGGCCTGCCACTATTATTATAGACACTGCCGTCCGCTCTTGAAAGATCCCATGCTTTCGTTAGATTTAAATTATCCAGATAGTAGGCATCCCCTCTTTTCGCATCATTTGTTGTTGTCTGTAAACGATAGATATAATTCTTCTGTACATAGGCTACCTCTTCGGTATCTTCCAGTTCTTGAATTGCTTCATCGACGGACACATCTTCCGGCAATTCTGCTACGGCAACTGCTCCTGCCGCTGCTCCGTCCGAACTTATGATTTCTTCCTGATCCGATATTCCCAGATCCGCAAGTGCCTGTTCTGTCTCGTTCAGATTGCTTGTATTATCTGTCTCAATGGCATTTTCTACTTTATCCGTATCAGCCATCTCATCTTCATAGACGATAATCACTTCATCTTCTTTATACTGCTGTTCCGAATCTCCCACCTGATTAAGGACATCCTGATTCATTTCTTTTACTGTTGAATCCATATTCGCTTCCGGCGCAGCTTCGATACTCGAAAACTGGCTGAAAATAAGTATCAGACTCAACAGACACGCTATCACTTTACGCTTCATATTTCCCTCCATTTTATATCCGGAAAGCGATCACTGCCGCTGCCGGAATCATAATTGAAACTCCCGGATTCTCTGATCCAGCGTTGAATAACGTTTCATTTCTGATACGTTATCAATCATATTTCGTACCGTCCCATCGCTTCCGACGATCGTCAGACATCTTTTCGCTCTGGTAACAGCTGTATATAATAAATTTCGATTCATCAGAACCGGCGGCCCGGTAAGAAGCGGCATAACTACCGCAGGATATTCACTGCCCTGCGATTTATGTATCGTTACCGCATATGCCAGTTCTAATTCATCTAACATATTATAGGCATAATCAACATATTTATTATCATCAAATACAACAGTGACCGTTTCAGAAAATGTATTGATCTCTTTCACGATCCCCATATCGCCATTAAATACTCCGGTTCCCTCATCAGCAACAAACCCCTTCCTGCCCTTGATCGTCCACTCCAGATTGTAATTATTTTTCACCTGCATGACTTTATCACCCTCCCGGATAAAGCCAAATGCCGTCTCCTTTTCCTGCTTTTGCGCAGACGGCGGATTGATATATCTCTGCAGAACAACATTCAGCCTCTCCACTCCTAATTCGCCTTTTCTCATCGGAGTAAGAACCTGTATATCAAATGGTGTCGCATCGACATAGGCCGGTAATTTATCTCTGATCAAATACACGACAACGCCGATAATATCGTTAATCGTCATTCTTTTTAAAAAGAAGAAGTCTCTGCTCCTGTTATCGAGCAGGATCTGTTCTCCTGCATTAATCTTATGGGCATTTAAGACAATATCACTGCCTTCTTTCTGTCTGAAAATTTTGGTTAATTCAACAACCGAAAACTTTTCGGAGCTAATAATATCTTTTAAGACATTTCCTGCGCCTACACTTGGCAGCTGATTCACATCCCCTACCATAACAAGCCTCGTTCCTGGAAGCATTGCAGTTAGCAGTGCGTGAAACAAATGAAGATCTACCATAGACATCTCATCTACGATAATGACATCTGTCTCCAGCGGATACTCCCGATTTCTTTCAAACCGCATATTTTCCCCATCTTCTGTTCCACCATTCAATTCAAGCATGCGGTGGATCGTGGAAGCATCATATCCCGTTGCTTCTGTCATTCTTTTAGCCGCGCGTCCGGTCGGCGCACATAAAAAGATATCCAGACCTTCTGATTCAAAATAGTGAATTAACGCATGTACCGTGGTCGTCTTTCCTGTGCCCGGCCCTCCGGTAATTACAAGAACTCCATTTTTTGCCGCTGCTTCGATCGCGGCCTTCTGCATCTCGTCCAGTTTCAGATCCGACTTTTCTTCCATCTTTTTCATTGTATTCTCTAAATCTTCTTCTGAAACTTTATAATCAATATTCAGATCATATAACATTTTGGCCGCATTTAGCTCCATGTAATAAAAATGAGATAAATAAACCCTTCTGCCTGACTCATTCTCTTTGATTACGATCTTGCTGTCGATCATCAGATTCATGACCTGTGTTTCAATTAATTCGGGACTCAGGCTGAGCAGCTGTGCCGCCTTTCGACATAAGACATCCTCCGGCAGATAAACATGTCCTGCTGCAATGCCCT
>JAUNOI010000017.1:0-4556 GCA_030531165.1 Lachnospiraceae bacterium | reverse complement strand
CAGAAGAAGCTCCAATACCAACTTTCTCGGCGATTTCATCCGCGATCTTAAATCCGATTCCATGAATATCTTCTGCCAGCTTATAAGGATTATTCTGAATAATATCGAATAATTGATCACCGTATTCTTTATAGATCTTCGCAGCAAAATTCGTAGCAATTCCATATTGTGTCAGAAACATCATGGAATTACGCATATCCTGCTTCTCTTGAAACTGCACTGCGATGTCCCTTGCTTTTCGTTCAGAAATACCTTTGACTTCCGATAAACGTTCCGGCTCTTCCTCAATAATACGAAAGGTGTCCTGTTTAAACTTCTTTACGATCCTCTTTGCAAGGGCAGCGCCAATTCCCTTTATCGCCCCGGAACCAAGATAACGCAGCATGCCATCCATATTATCCGGTTCAAGGATCTCATAAGATGCCACCTGAAATTGCGGACCATGAACAGGATGATCTACATATTCTCCATTAGCACCTATATATTCACCTTCGTTAATATAATTAAAAATCCCGACTAAAGTTTCGTCATCACCTGACATATCCAATGTCAAAACTGTATATCCATTATCTGGGTTTCGAAAACGAATGTGCTCTACATAGCCCTCGATCCTTCCCACCGGATCACCTCCTGACTTCTTCTTACTATTCTACTCCGTTCCTTTTAATTTGCCAACATTTTTATTCTGATTCTACTATATAATCGAAAAACCGGAAACAGAAACTGTTTCCGGCATGTATGTTCATGTATTCGCTTGTCTCAATTATTCAGCATCTCTATCGCCGGCTAAGAACTCGATATACTTACCAGTACCGATTGCTACTGCTGTCAATGGTTCTTCTGCCGTCATTGTATTAATTCCTGTATTCTCTTCAATCAGCTCTTCCAAGCCATTTAACAAAGCGCCGCCGCCTGTTAATACAATTCCTCGATCTGAAATATCAGCTGCAAGTTCAGGTGGTGTTCTTTCTAAAACGCTGTGTACCGCATCCACGATCTGATATGCAGGTTCTTTCAATGCCTCTTCTGTCTCTTCAGAAGTAACTGTTACCGTCTTAGGAAGTCCTGTAACCAGATTACGTCCGCGGACATCCATCGTGATATTCTCAGGTCTCTTATAAGCGGTACCGATGTTGATCTTGATCTCCTCTGCTGTTCTTTCACCAATTAAAAGATTATGCTTTTTACGCATATAACGCACGATCGCATCATCAAAATCATCGCCGGCTACTTTAATAGAAGTGCTTACTACCACACCGCCTAATGAAATTACCGCAATATCAGCAGTACCTCCTCCGATATCTACGATCATATTTCCGCATGGTCTTGAAATGTCAATTCCTGCTCCAATTGCTGCTGCAACCGGCTCTTCAATAATATTAACTTCCCTTGCACCTGCTGCATAAGTAGCATCTTCTACTGCTTTCTTCTCAACTTCAGTAGCTCCACTCGGAACACATACGCTGATGCGTGGTTTTCTTCCGAATAAGGATTTACCGGAAGTCTTGCTGATAAAATACTTTAACATCTTTTCTGTTACTGTATAGTCAGAGATAACGCCCTGACGTAATGGACGAACTGCAACGATATTCCCCGGTGTTCTTCCGAGCATTAATCTTGCTTCTTCTCCAATTGCTTTAATCTTATTCGTGTTGCGGTCGAAAGCCACTACTGATGGTTCTCTTAACACAACTCCTTTTCCTTTAACATAGACAAGTACACTTGCGGTACCTAAATCAATTCCGATATCTGTGCCTGCTGCCATAGTGTTCCCCTTTCATCTTTCTATCTATTCGCAATGAAATTGCTTGTATTAGTTAGTCATGTACATATACTCTTATTATTATAAACAAAATCTAAAAAAATTCAAACCCTTTTTGCAGTCTTAACCAAAAATTAAGAAAAAAAGCGGTTATTCGAATAAAATTCCCAAATAACCGCTTCTATCTTTCTATTATTCTCAAAATAGATCAGTCCTCAATCCCCTGATCCTTCAAATACTCAACGACATCTCCGAGCGTTTTTAACTTTGCCGACTCTTCAGCAGGAATCTCAATATCATATTCATCTTCTAATGCCATTATCAATTCAAATAAATCTAAAGAATCCGCATCCAAATCATCTTTAAACGATGTATCCAATCCAAGTTCACCAATACTAACACCCAGCTGTTCCGCAATGATTTCTTTCATTTTTTCTAACATAATCCTAATCTCTCCTTAATAAATACTTTGATAATGATTTTAAAACGATATGAAATCGTTCAGCCTTATCTTCTCTGTTTTTACAACCCTATTATACTAAGAGCCACCAGACTATGCAATCATTTTTTCACTTATTTTATGGTGTCGCTCAGTTTTGATGAACTCCATGCGCCATAATAGTTTGTATCATCCACAACCTTGTAGCCGCGAACTTTGACATAATACTTTTTCCCCTTCGTCAATGCAGTCAGTGTTTCCGATACCGTCGATGCGCCTTTGATCTTGACTGTTTTGGAAGATGAAAAATCTTTATTTAGGCTGTACTTGATCTGATATCCTGTAACTGCACTGTCCTTCTTCCATGTAACTTTTAATTTCTTACCGCTGACTACTTTTAAAGACGAAAGTGTCCCCTTCTTCGGCTTAACTTTAAACGTTTTCTTTACCAGCGTTTTTGACGAGGATGATGTCTTCGCAACTACTTTATAAGTATAAGTTCCCGCTTTCAGTTTTCCAAAAACGATATCGTTATCAATTTTGGACAAACTGTATGAAGTTGCATTTGGCTTTGCAGTCTTTCCGATCTGCCGGGTGCCGGAAGTATCATAAACTCCTACCGTTACCGTCTTCAATTTATCATCTGAAGAAGAAACCTTTCCTGATACAGTAAAGGAAGACCCTGCAGCCATGTCATCCGGCTTTGTAGCATTCGAAATTTTAATTCCTAAAATCTTAAATGATTTACTTACCAGTGTAGCGGAAAATGATTCCGTCTTAGCGGTTACTTTATATGTATAGCTTCCTACTGCCAATTTACCGAATACAATATCTTCATCTAAATTCAGAAGATCATACGTCTGAGCATTCGGTTTTGCCGTTTCACCGATCTTCATCGTTCCGGAACTGTTATAAACTCCAACTGTAACGGAAGTAAGGTTTTCATCTGCGGTTACAACACCTTTGATCGTAAACATGCTCCCTTCTTTCATATCACTCGGCTTTGATGCATCACTGATCGTAATTTCGCTGTCTGGCGAATCATTTTTACTGCTGTCAACATCACTTTTATATCGTTTCCAATATGTATCCTTTGCAAGATTTCCGCGTTTTTTGCACTGAGAATCTGTATTCGCCGGTTTTTCATAACTGGAACAAAAATACGAGGCCGCATCATATGCTCCCTGTGCACTATTCGCAAACTTCTTTAATTTAGAAAGCTGCGTTGAAGTCAGTTCCTTTTTCATGAAAGCCAGCTGCATAGAAAGATTTCCAATGCTTTTATCCTTGTTCTTTGCATAGTCATATAAATCATATTTTCGACTATAGTATGTCCACTGGCATAATCCGTATCCGGCACTATCATTTCCAAACTTTTTTCTTGTGTACTTTCCATTATCAACTGCTTTTGTATAACTGGAATCCGAATATCCTAAAGATGATTCATACGAATCCTGGAGGTTTTTCGGATTAATTGCAGATTCCGCATACAGGTTTGCCAAAACTCCGCACGCTGCAGCAGTATTCAATCCCACCGTTCCTTTCAGATATTCATACGCCGATGTTTCATTCGCACTAACGGAAGCAGCCATAGATTTGATTGAACTTTCGGCATTCGTATAAATTCCTGCATATGGGACTTCTACACCATCTGCAAGTGGATACTGAAATTCGTCCCAAACCGGATCGAATTCATAATAATAATCTTCACAATCTTCATAGTCGCCGAGAACTTCCCATGTTACGGGAATTTCCGTTGTCTCAAGATCATCATTTATATAAACGTTCATTACATCCGGCAATTCATCTATAACACTTTCTTCCGTTGGCTTTGATGAATAACTCAAAGAGATAGGTTCTGTCTCTTCAAATCCGGTAATAACTGTCTCATAAAAAGAATCTGCGGAAACCAACTCCGCTCCTGCATTTAAAAGAAAAGTAAATACCAGTATCAATGCTGTAACTCGCTTTAAAATCTGCATTTGTGTCCTCCTAGAATCATTTATTTTATTGCTCACCATGCGTTTTATGATATCATAATTCTAAAAAAAAAGGGAGACTTTTTTTAAGAATTATGACACTTTCTTTAATATTTTTGTAATATTTCCCACTCGTGGTAAGAGAAGGCGACCTGGATCGTTTCCGCTTGCCTTGTGCCTTCGCATTAAACAAAGCGGACAAGTCCGCCTCGAACTTCCTAAATCCCTCAGTCCCTGAGGGACTTGCTTCGCTTTGCGCGCCAGATGCAGACTGCTGTAAGCAGTCATGTTTCTTTATGCATCTGGTCGCATCCTCGCGGAGCGTTTTTATTGTATAGGAAACTCACATGCTTCTATGAAGCACCACAATAAATGA
>JAUNOI010000083.1 GCA_030531165.1 Lachnospiraceae bacterium | reverse complement strand
ATTTATTTTTTCCAAAAACTTCGCCCATGCATAATAGTTCAAGTTTTCAATCTCACATTTATATTTCAACATGAATGCATATGCTCTATAGCTCAGATAAATCCCTGTATCAATAAGCACAAAACTATAAAGGGTACCTTCAAAATCTTCATAAAGAGCACCTATAACACACCGTTTACATTCAATAGATACTCTTCTGATTATCAAATCTTTCTGATTATCGTCTATAGACTCAAATTCTATATTTCCAAGAATATCGTTATTGCTAACAGCATCCTTCAATATTACTTCTAATCTAGACAGCTCCGATTTCGTATCTTTTCGCATCTGCCTAAGATTATACTTCACAACTAAATTCCAATAGTTTTCGGCAAACTTCGCAAACAAATCATAATACGAAATATAAAATCCCTTCTCTGTTTCTGTTCCATTAAACAAATTATCTAGAATGGATTTAATTAACCCAAACTTATATGTGTTTCTTTTTCTACTACTATCAGAGAATACGAAATTGAATAAAGACCAGTATCTGTCATCACTTACATCATAATCTTTAAGTTCGCCAAATTTCAGATTCCATCCAGCCATATTCATCTCCTATCATTATATAGCAAGACTTTTTACAACTTCCAATAATTGTTCAATACTCTCACGAAATTCTATTTCCGGCACTTCAGCTCCCCAACTTACTCTAATAGAATTCTCTATTTCATCAACCGACATTCCCATAGCTTCTAAAACATAACTTGGAGAATAACTCTTAGAGGTGCATGCAGAACCATTAGAGATACTGCAATATTGTTTGGCAGAAAGCATTAATGCTTCTGACATAACTCCTGGAAAGCAAATATTGGCGGTGCTATCAATGCATACGCTTTGATCTCCATTAAAATGGTAATTTACGCCAGACACATCAAGAGTCTCAAATAACGCTTTCTTTAATAACTTAACTTTTTCATGATTATCAATATACTCTTGCTCTGCAATTTCACAAGCTTTTCCACAAGCTGCAACTAGTGCTACCGGAATCGTTCCTGGTCTAATCCCATGTTCCTGCTGTCCGCCGTACATTATCTGCTTTACAGGTAGCAATTTATATCTCTTTTTACGAAGTATTAAACCTCCAACCCCCTGTGGACCTTGCAATTTATGCGCACTAAATGAAAGTATATTGTATTTGATTTTTCGAAGTTCATCTACAAGCTTGCCACAACTTTGCGTAGCATCAACATGAAAGAGAACATTCCTCTTGGACAATTCTTCACCAAGTTCTTGAACTGGCTGAATTATTCCCGTCTCATTATTTACATGCATAACGCTGACCAAAAGTGTATCATCACGTACTTTTCCTAGCACAGCTTGTATATCTACATAGCCTGATGGATTAGGATTTATGATATCTACTTCGAATCCTTTTTTTTTCATGGCCTTAACAGTTTCTAATACAGCTTTATGCTCAATTGAAGAAGTGATAATATGCTTCTTACCTGTCTCATTTGCATAATCTTGAAGTCCCTGAATGGCAATATTATTACTTTCAGTTGCCCCACTGGTAAAAAACACTTCTGTAGCATTCACTCCTAATAGAGACGCTACTTGCTTTCTAGCCTGCTCAACAATTGAACGAGCCTTATCACCATGGTCATGAGTTCGACTATCTGCATTTCCATATGAGTTCTGGTAAACATCAATCATTATATCCAATACCCTGCGATCGACTGGTGCAGATGCATTATAATCAAGATAAATCCCCATTATTCCTCCACAATAGCCAAACACATCAAATCATCTAAATTTTTCACAAAATTAGTACCTAACAAGTGAGCTATTCCTCTTTCCAAATGTAATTTAAAATATTTTGACAGCGTTTCTTCATCTGTCGGAAGTCCCATTTTTATACACCACGCCTTCATTAGCGAGTCATAAAGATCACTATATTCGCCAGCAAATGTAAACCACGACATCTCCACATTACTGTCTGCAACAATAGGTATATCTGTAGGCATTGTATATTCTCCCAACGAATAGCAAAATGCCCATCTGCACAGAACATTCCAATTCTTTATTCCAGTTTTTCCTTTTAATCTGCCGAGTCTATCTTTCGATTGATTCGACAACCTTATCTGTTTCACTAACATACTATTTTCCTTCAAACAAATATCCTTTTTTTATGGAAGTCTTCATGTGTTCATCATCATAAACTAAAGTAAATTCATCACCAATATGCGGTCTCATTAATTCATAATATTTCTGATCTATCTCGGAATCAGTAGACAAAATTATGGTCTGGTCACTAGCATTCGGAAAGTATGTTGTAATCAATGCCTCTCTATGAATAGAATCCAATCGTGATAAAGGCGTATCAATAATTACTGGAAGCTTTTTCTTTGAACAAATTGCAAGTGCCCAAAGTAAAGAAATAACCATTAACTGCTTTTCACCAGCAGATAGTTTCTTCTTCTCAACTTCATCCCCATTACCATTCAAATAATGAAGATCCAACGAAACTGGATCCATCTGAATTTCTTCAATTAAGTGTTTCTTATAAGCAAGCTTTCTATAACAATCTGTCATTGTCTTAGCCAGAATTCCGGCCTTGTTTTGTTGCAACCGAATACGATATCGTTTAATAATTTCTACCGCCATATGAGCATATTTTACAATTCTCTTATCATCATCATTTGATTCTAAAGAAGAAAGGATCTGTTCAGCTGCTTTACTGAATTCAGATTCGGCAATCATAGTCGCTCCATGTAATGTTGTACGCTTTTGCTGTAACGCAGTAAGATTTACTTCTTCCGTAAGTATTTCTTTTTCCAACTCCTTAATTCGTTTAAAGATTCGATTCAAAGCTTTTTCATCGATATCTACTGAAAGATAATTGTCGATCTCATCTATTTTAGAATAACTTTCGTCTCTCCGCTTCATTTGCAATCTAACATGATTTACACACTCATTTAACTCCACCGTATTTAAACGGTGTATCTGATATAGTGTATTATCAGATAATCCATATACTTCTTCTTGTTTCTGCGCATCATTATCTGCCTGAACAAAATCCACAAATTTGCTTATTGCAGCCTTTGATTCAGGATATTTGTTAACAAAATCATCGTAGAGAGTTCTCACTTTTTTGGTGGCCATTGTCGATGTTTTATATGACTGCTCCTTTTTACCTTGGTATTCAATGTCAGCTAAAAGCGATTTCACAAGTAATAACGGCATTTCACCTGCGGCCTGTTCCAGAAGATCATCCTCATACCTCTCTACTAACGCCATATGATGAGATCTCTGCTTCATTAAATCATGTCGTTGTTCAACAATATCTCCACCTTTAATTGCGTATTCAGCATTCTTTTTTTCTAATTCAATATGTAAACTGTCTATTTTTTCTTCCAAACGATAAATTTCATCATCTACATCTTTCAAGTCATTTTCTGCATTATCACGTTTTTTACGTAATTCTTCCAAATAGATAAGATCTTGATCCTCAGTTGATGCAGCACTTAAACGAGAAATAATACGCCCTAAATCATTGTTTAATTGATCTAAAACTGAAATACCGAGTAATGACTTAATTGATTCTTTCATTTGATCATTTGTATTTTCAACCGCTAACTCCGCTATTTTTTCTCCATCGAAAAAGAAGAAATTTGACAAGGCACTCGGCAAAATATTCTCCACAAACATTGGCCAATTTTCTGTTAAGAAAGAATTGTCACTGCCGTTTTTCTTTACCCATATTTTCTCCCTTATTCTCTGAGTATTTCCATCCCATTCTCGATGAACTAAATAAACTTCTTCATCTGAACCATCAAGAGAAAACTCTAATTCAATATACGTCTGGTTTGTTCCATCCGCCTTATTTACGTATGATTTTAAGTATTGACCATACGTTTTAAATTTACTTTCAGTATATGCAAACGAATTTGAGCCATACAATCCAACTAAAACAGCTTCCAGGAAGGTGGTTTTTCCTCTGCCATTCATACCTCCAATTAGAACAATTGGTTCCTTCCCCTGAAATTCAAATTGATTAGTGGATGCATATACTCCAAAATTGTGCATAATCAATTTTCTTAAAATCATTCTATTGCATCCTCGTCTTCATCTTCGTCCTCTTCAATATTGAGATAGTCATATCTTCCATCTAATGCTAATGGATTATACTTACCTCCCAAATCTTTTTTTCGAACCACACGGTCCATATAATACTGTGTTGCATCTGCTTCATCTTTATAAAACGTCTTTTTGATACAGTTTTCTAAAGAATCCGTTATTCCTTTTCTTTTATTTAGGCTACTTGCTTGATTTTCAGTATCTATTAAGCTATATGCCATCTCAAATGCCAGCTCTTCTCCTGGGTATAATTTTTCAACGACCTCATTAACAACATCCTTCAATATATCCCATTCTTCTTTTCGGAATGCCTCAGATCCGACCCACTCTGGGTCATCAAATTTTCGTCCAGTTACATCTTCATAAATATCTGGCAACGCATCTTCGAATTCATGTTTATCAAACACCCAAATTCGACGGATATTTCTTAACTCTGGAAGAGTAATCAATTCTAAATCTGAAAACTCTTCTGGTCCATTTTCATTAATATCCATTTGTATTTCGAGTAATTCTCGCAGCCACTTTTCTCTCCATTCTTTCAAATATGGACCGTGGTGAAGTTGTTTATATGTTCCTTGAAGAAATCCTTGCATTTTTCTAAAACTTCTTCGTTCTCTATCATGTTCTTCATCCCCAAAATGGCTTCTAAATTCTAATAAAGGGGTCATCCATGCCTTCTCATCATCATTAGCTATCATCGCTTCCATGGATTTATCCTTTTCTACCATTGTACAAACCCAGCAACCAAAACGACTCTTTCCACAGCTAGGTAATCCTTTCTCAACCATCATTGGACATTCATTATCAGCTGTTGCACCTCTATAGAGGGTTAACAAGTCAGTATTAGAATATCCCCAAGGATTTCGATATTGCATTAAGAAGACCCAAACATCATTATCGTTCCAATCCTCTAGTGGTGAGAAAACCAATTCGTTTGCCATAGACGGATTCGGACTAAGTAACTCTCGAACTCTTTTTTTCTCGTAATATGCCATGGTTTTTGCACGTCTAGCACTTTCAGCTTTCCTAGTTCCAATTACAAGAATTATTTCGCCATGTTCTGCAATTTGCTCTTTAACAAACTTATTTACTGGCTGAATTTTTAATCGATCCGTACACCAACGTAATTTTTTTCTAGGAAATGGATATCCCCTTCCTAAAAGGTTTACCCAAAACGTATTGTCCATTTCTGGTGTTAATCTGTGAGTTACAAACGGTAATCCCGATTGTTTCGAACGCATATCCATAATTTTAAACGAATCCTGCACCCATTTAGACATTACAGGAGATTCAACCATAGTGTCTGTATTGATTACATGAACCGTTTTTGCATTCTTTAATTGTTTCGGAGACAATTCTTCAAGTGCAAGCCAAACAAGTTGAAGAGTTGCAGTACTGTCTTTTCCACCGGAATATCCAATAACCCACGGAATATCATCTGCCAAATATAAATTTCGGATTGTTTCTTTTAATCCTTCAATTGTATCTTTTGTGATTGTAACGCTTTGTTTATTTGCCTCACAAACCTCGCATTTTTCTGCCATTATCTATCACCTAAAACGAAATACTTTCAGCAAATTTTCTTTCTTTTTCTGTCTCGTCAGAATCTAATGGAATCCCCAATTCTTTTTTTATCTGAATTGCGGTTAAACCGATAGCTTTATTACTAGTTAATATTTTTCCATCAGAACGAATTACTCTTGCCTTCCAAATAGAAGCATTTCTTTTCCAATCTATTTTTTCTAAATTTTTCAGCAACATCGCCATATTCAATGTCGGATTCTTATAAAAGCATGCTCCTACTTGTCCCAAAGCTTGAATTACGACGCCTTGTGTTACAATATAATTTTCTCGTAAATCCACCTTTGATATTTCTTTCTTGGTCAACTCATTCCAAGGAATAATATGTTCTGAAACATGTTTCCAATAATCAAACAAAAAGCTCACTAATGTATCATCCAACACACGCCCTGAAATCGTTTTCTTTATAGCACGATAGAACGTATTCAGTGTGAATAAGTTTGAAGAATATTTTCCTAAATTATCTTTTTCTTTATCTGTATACTCATTAAAAAAAGGAACGGAAGACACAATGCTTCTTGCTAATACAGCAACTTCGTCTCGTGAATCATAGAGTTCTGATATAGAATTTGATGTTTTTACCGCATGCTTGTTCAAGTCTGTAAATATCTGCTGGCTTCTAGAAAGTCCATTGTCTTCATATAAAACTATAGATATAGTTTCTGTGCCCAAACTAGGATCTTCATTGAGTGCATCGATTATTGCTGCTTTACGATGCTGACCATCATTTATCAAAAACTTGGCATCCATGGATATTTCTAAGATACCTACATCAGATCCATTTGCACTTGGAATAAATTTAAATTCACCATCTATCGATGCTGCCAATGCAGAAAAAACATAAGTATCTTGATTTTCAGTAATATATTTACTAATTACAGGAATCCTTGCCTCGTTCAACTTGCGCTGTGCTCTATACTCTGGCAAAACAAATTCCTCTTCGTTTGGAAACAAGCGTCCCAACATTCGAAGAGGAATCATTGCGATGTAATATTCTCTTCTTGCTTGAATCCCTCTCACAACGGGAAACTTATATACAAAATCCATTTTTCCTCCAATAAAGCGATAAAGCGATATACTTAGTTTTGTCAATCGAAGCTCAATTCACCATACAACTGCCAGAAGGCTTTATCTTCAATATACTGCGGTTTTTGACTGCTAATCTTAATAATACTATGGTGTTTTTGAAGTGCTTTTATGTCATTGTAAAGGATTTGGCTTTCCGTACTTTTTGCTTCTGTTTTAAACACAAATTCTACATCGGCATTTTTTAAATCTGCAACATTATGTACAACCCATGTCAGAATATATTTAGCATAATCATCATCGCCGCTTCCGAAGTGTTTTAGGAATTGCGTCGAAAGAATTGTGCCAACTCCGAATTCTCTTCCTTCTTTAAGAATCTTCTTTAAAGCTGGGAAACCTTCACTCATAAAATTATCAGCTTCATCAACCAATATTAATTTTGTCAGTTGTCGATACTGCCCGCTCAACTTACTTGATCCAGATGCTTGCATTTGCGAATAGAATAGGTCAAGTGTGATCGCTACAATTAAACTCTGTATATCCGCATCATATCCTGACAAATCTATTACAACAACCCCTTTCAGCAAATCAAAAAGTGCTTCCGTATCACCTGCATTCCCTTCAAAAACCTGGAATTGATACAGCTTGTCCATTGCGGCAGCTAAAGAGTCATTTTTCTTAATTTCTTCGTCGTTATTGTACAGTGTATAAACCGTATCAAATGTTGGCGGAGTATTATCCCAAGTAGACGGATTTCCCGGAATAATTCCTCTTGACGCATAAGCATCAATGATACACTGAAATAATGTATTCTGCTGTTTAGGTCCTAAACCATATACCTTCGAAAGAGTGTCTTTAAAAGCATTTGCTGTATGAATCGGCAAAAGTGGCTTAAACACTTTTGATTTCGTAAGTGCTAATGGATTAAAAGGCAGATGATATGGTTTTATAATTTTAGCATTTGTCGCTTTTACAAAATCTTCTTTACTTTCGTTGTAATCACCCTTGTAGTCAAATATTAGAATACCAAGAGGATCTTCACCAACATTATTTGTTTGTTCACAATAAAGCTGCGTAATCAAAGACTTTGTAAACTGAGTCTTTCCAGTTCCCATTGTTCCGATAATACCGGTATTTGTATGGAAAAGCTGATTAGTATCATTAGGCTCCCAAATAACTGGTTGTCCAGATGTTACATCATGGCCAAAAGTAATATACATTCCTTCTTGTGTTGGTAAATTGATAACCTCGTTAGATTCTTCGTTTTGCAAACTTGAATTTTCTTGTTCTTTCTCGGATTTACTACTATATTGAACAGGTGCTTCAGCCACCATATTTACAACGTTTGACGCATTTTCTTGATAAGTAGTATGAACCGTAACTGGAATGCTTGTAATATTATCGCTTGTATTTTCTGCGCTGTCTTCACAATCATCCTTAACCTCTGGAATATACAATTTTTTTATCCTTGTTGGTAAAGCCTGGAAATCAATCTCTAAGTTTTGTTCAATACTTTTTGCTGATTGAACCATATAAGATGAACCCATTTTTTCAGGAAATTCAAGAAGACATACGTCATTATTAATTGCTCCAGCTATGTTTAAAACATCATTTCCAAATGATACAATTGTACCTTTCCCTATATACTGATCCATCTTATTTGAAAACTCGTATTGCTCATTCAAAAGGTTTTCTCTATATACATCAAGCACACTTTCCCAATCTTCATCTGGATATATATTGTACAGTTTCATTTTCTCACAGCAAACAAGAAGTAGTTGCACAAAAAAGTTTCGTGATACTTTTCTCTCAAGAGAATTTCTTCCTTCATCCGGCCATAGTGACTTCCATAAACCATCGTAAGTATTCAAAACCTGTGTATTAGCTTTACTTAATACTGTCTGAGGATTCTGACCTATTTTAACTTCTACAGGATGAATATAAATTTTTATATGATCCTTTGGTCCTTCTATTCCTACTAAAAGTACATCATCACTAGTAGGTCTTTGTTCAAACCCCAAATTTTTTGCAGAAAGAAGTCCTTCTTTTTGAGATAGCCCAGCTCCTCCAGAAACTCTCAACATTTCTTCCAGCGAAACTGGTATCCATACTATGTTCGGATGTGAATAATAAGCCATACATACCTTTATTGCCGATAAGATGCTCATTTTTTCTCTACTGAAGTAACTATCTGCTGCTCCACTAAGCTTCTTTGCCGTAATAAGCCTTAACATCCATCCACCATTGATAGCATTAAAAAGACTTATTATATCATGTATGTTTTCAGCATCTGCAGTTACACCCTTTTTCTGAAGTTGATCGAAAATAATCTCATTATATTGATTAGACTTTTGTGTTACGGTTATATCATCGTAACCACTTGCCGAAGTATATTGATCACTATAATGAATAATCATCAATTCATCATCACTACTTTT
>JAUNOI010000082.1 GCA_030531165.1 Lachnospiraceae bacterium | reverse complement strand
CATTTGCCGCCGCACGCGAACCGATGAAACTCGCAGAGCGTGTTTCATCCGGTTTCAGGAGAATCATAAATTTGTATTTTATTCTTTCGAAAATTATAAAAATTGCTAAAAAACGAAACAATTATAACACAAAAACGAAACGATTGGCAAGTTTTTAACCGCAAGTTTGTGAAAAAGAAAACCGATTTACAGATGAAAAGAGAAGAAAATAGTATTGATTGTAGGACAATATTAAGATACAATAAAAAAGCGCGAATTTTACGGGTGATATATCAATGCAAGCTTAGAAAACAGTGAAATTTCTTGTTAAAATATACGCAGGATTTGTCGGTATGGTCAGGTATATATTGTCATTTAATTGTCAGAATATTCTGTTGATTAATAAAAAAGTTATTGATATAATACTATTGAATTCATGATCAGGAACGAAATTTTTGCTGATTATATGAAAATGCTCTTATACCTGAATATGATAAAATGTAAAAATAGAGTACTAGGAGGGAACAAAATGTACAAAATTTTGAAAGCAGAAAAATTATCTGCAACAAACTACCTTATGGTTGTTGATGCTCCGCGTGTTGCAGCTCATTGTGAACCAGGTCAGTTTATTATCGTTAAGCTGGATGAAAAAGGGGAAAGAATTCCTTTGACAATCTGTGATTACGATAGAGAAGCGGGAACAATCACGATCGTATTCCAGCCAATCGGTGCGTCCACACAGAGGTTTGCAGATTTGAAAGAAGGAGATGCATTCCGTGATTTCACAGGTCCTCTTGGCTGTCCATCAGAATTGATCGAAGAAGATGTTGAAGAATTAAAGAAAAAGAAGATCTTATTTATTGGCGGCGGTGTCGGTGCGGCTCCTGTCTATCCACAGGTGAAATGGATGAAAGAGCACGATGTGGATGTTGATGTTATCATCGGTGCAAAGAACAAAGATTTACTGATCTTAGAAGATGAGATGAGAGCAGTGGCTGCGAATTATTATCCATGTACTGATGATGGATCATATGGATATAATGGTATGGTTACCGGCAAATTAGAAGAATTGGTAGCAGAAGGCAATCAGTACGATGTATGTGTTATCATCGGACCGATGATTATGATGAAATTCGGTGCTTTGACAGCGAAAAAAGTAGGAATTCCAAAAGCAATCGTAAGTATGAATCCAATTATGGTTGATGGTACTGGTATGTGTGGTGCATGCCGTCTGTTAGTAGGCGGAGAAGTTAAGTTTGCATGCGTAGACGGACCGGAATTTGACGGCTACAAAGTAGACTTTGATGGTGCGATGAAGAGACAGCAGATGTATAAAGATCTGGAGCAGCGCGAGATCCTGAAGTTACAGGAAGGCGACACACATCATGGCGGATGCGGACATTGCGGAGGTGACAAATAATGGCAAATATGATGGAAAGAGTTCCTGTAAGAGAACAGGATCCAAAAGTACGTGCAACAAACTTTGAAGAAGTATGTTATGGATATAATCAGGAAGAAGCGGTAGCAGAAGCGGCCCGCTGCTTAAATTGTAAAAATGCAAAATGTATTCAGGGATGTCCAGTTAATATTAACATTCCGGGATTTATTGCAAAAGTAAAAGAAAACGATATCGAAGGTGCATATGAAGTAATTGGAGAGTCTTCTGCATTACCTGCAATCTGTGGTCGAGTATGTCCGCAGGAATCTCAGTGTGAAAGCAAATGTATCCGCGGAATCAAGGGCGATGCGGTTTCTATTGGTAAGCTGGAAAGATTTGTTGCTGATTACGCATTAGAAAATGATATCAAACCAAAGAAAGCAGAAAAGTCAAATGGACATAAAGTTGCGGTGATCGGTTCTGGTCCTGCAGGTCTTACATGTGCAGGCGATCTTGCAAAATTAGGATATGAAGTAACGGTATTTGAAGCACTTCATGAGTTGGGCGGAGTATTAGCTTACGGTATTCCTGAATTCCGTCTTCCTAAGAATAAAGTTGTTAAGAAAGAAATTGCAAAAGTACAGGAATTAGGTGTTAAATTCGAGACGAACGTTGTTATCGGTAAATCTACAACGATCGATCAGTTAATGGAAGAGGAAGGATTTGAAGCTGTATTTATTGGTTCCGGTGCAGGACTTCCGATGTTCATGGGAATTCCTGGCGAGACGGCTAACGGCGTATTTGCAGCGAACGAATATTTAACAAGAAGTAATTTGATGCATGCTTATGATGATACATACGATACGCCAATCGCAGCAGGCAAGAAAGTAGCTGTTGTCGGCGGCGGTAACGTAGCGATGGATGCAGCAAGAACAGCACTTCGTCTTGGAGCAGAAGTTCATGTCGTATATCGACGCAGTGAAGCAGAACTTCCGGCGAGAGCAGAAGAAGTTCATCATGCAAAAGAAGAGGGAATTATCTTTGATTTATTACAGAATCCAACAGAGATCCTTGTCGGCGAAGACGGATGGGTCAAAGGTATGAAGATCATTAAGATGGAACTCGGCGAGCCTGATGCATCCGGAAGAAGACGTCCGGTAGAAATTCCAGGTTCTGAATATGAAATTGAAGTCGATACAGTTATCATGTCCCTTGGAACTTCTCCAAACCCATTGATTTCTTCTACAACAGAAGGATTAGAGACGAACAGAAGAAAATGCATCGTTGCGGAAGAAGAAAACGGTCAGACATCGAAAGCGATGGTATTTGCCGGTGGAGATGCCGTAACTGGCGCAGCTACCGTTATTCTTGCCATGGGTGCTGGAAAAGCTGGTGCTAAAGGTATTCACGAAGCATTATCGAACAAATAATAAATACAAAATCTGGTAAAAGTGGATTTTATCCGATTACAAAGAAAAAGAAAAGAGACATCCCGAATTTAGTTTTGGGATGTCTCTTTGTATGACAAGCAATTTTACTACAGATCTGCGGCTTTGTTAAATTTTCCGTTTATAATATCTTTGGTCAGTCCGATCCGGTTTGTCTTATAATGGAAAAATGGACGTTCCGGCAGGACAATGATATCTACCGGCTGCATATATTCCTCCAGACAGTTTGCTATCGGTGCTTTTACATCATCTAAAGTATAGCCATCTTTTAATACAATAAAGAGATATGGAACAAAACAGCGATGGTGTTCAACATCCGGAATAATAACAAAGAACTCATCATCAATTCCCGGAATTTCAGCGTCAGCTAATCGATTTTCCATTGGAAGTGTTGCGAGCTCGCCGCCACCATATCTTGGAGCGGATCCTCTCGTCAATGCATAGATGGTTCCATCCTCTTCCATATATCCGATGTCTCCGGTATGTAGCCATCTCCTGCCATCAGAATGAACTTTGATTGCCTGTGAAGTTGCTTTTTTACTATCATAGCCGATCATGGTACCCGGTCCACACTGGCAGATCTCACCCATGGTATTATAGGTAAGTTCTTCTTCCGTTCCCGGTTTAAAAATGGAAATATCAGTTAACGGCATTGGTATTCCGACATTACCATTTCCAAGAGGTTTTGCCGTCATTGGCAGTGACATATTGGAACCGGCTTCACTGCAACCATAGCCTGTGGTAAAACGGGCGTTGCAATTATGATCATTTAGAAACTTCTGGGCTCTCTTCAGCTGGTTATTATTATATGCCTCGCTTCCTGCTCCGGCAGAGAACAGATGGGACATATCGTAATCATCCGGTACACGGCCGTTGCGCATAACAGTCTCAATAAACATTGGAATTAATGGCCAGCAGTTTGGACGATAACGCATCATTTCGAGGTCGACATCCTTTGCATCTACAAATGGACATAAAATCAATAGTTTATTTGATGCAAGCGGCATTAATAACATGGCAACCACAACTGCGACAAGTGTTGGGGATAAATGCGTCACCATCCATGTAGGACGGAATTCATCGGAAGCACCGTAGAAATTCATCTGATGCATATTGCCGATCATCGTGTGAGCAGAATGGATTACCTGCTTTGATGGACCGGTCGATCCGCTTGTGTAGGCACGGAATAACGGACGATCAATATCACGCGGGGCGTTCACCGTATGGGAGAAAGTTTCTCCCAGTTTCAGGAATTCATCCCAGGACATCGTGCATGGTCCATAAGCCGGGTAATCCGAATAAAGCGATTCAAGATAATTCCAGCAATAATCCGGCAAAGCAGTTCTGTCGGCGGTTCGCAGCGGGCTTAATAAAATCGCTCCTCGAACGCCGCCTCGATTACGATAGGCATTTAATTCATCATGGGATAAAAAATCGTGGGCAATGATCATTTTTGCTTTTGATTTTTTTACAGCATCAATATTCTCGTCGAGTGTATTGTCTCTGCATAATAAAGATGCACCGATCTTTTCAGCACCCAAAAGCAGATATATGAATTCCGGAACGGCACGTAAAAAGACAGGGATCTCATCTCCCTCGCCAAAGCCTATCGCCCGTAAAGAACGAGCTACTTTATCAACTTGTTCATACACTTCTTTCCAGGTAATATCCGTTCCATAATAATGCATTGCAACAACATCTTCTCCGGGACAACGCTCTCTTAGATACTCATAGATGGTATTATCCGGAATGGACAGACCTTCTATCAGTTGTGGCGGATAATATTGCATCCATGGACGATCAACACTGGGTTTTCCTGTTAATAATTTATTCATTTTAACTCCTCTCCTGTAACCTTTAAAGTACAATACACAGTTTATCATGTAAATAGAGGAATAAATGTGAATGAAATGGAATAAAATGGACAAGAGTGGGGAATCTGCAGCAATAAAGATTTGTTGCAGGTTACCCACTCTTTGAAGCTATTATTTGACTGGAATTGTGCTAGTGTTTTCTACTCTGGCAATCAGATTGAGCCGCTGAAGCATTTCAAAAAGATAGGTATGTATTTTTGTTTTCTCCTCGAAAATGGTGACACCTGTTCCTGTCCACAAATTATCAAAAAAGGTATAAAAAATTTTCAGCATATTGGCATGATTTAATAGGATCAGATTATTCTTTCCATTTTTTGTATTCAGCCTGATATAAGAAATGGAATCTGATAAAAATACGCATTGAGTAATATCATATTGAAAATCAGAAACAAAACGTCCATAAATCAATTTGAAGGTAAGATTGTTCCTTTCCTGACATAGTTGAAAAAGGTGTTCAATATAGCGTTTTCGCTGTGAAAGAGTCAGGTGGATCTTTTTATCGAAGAAATCCAGTTCATTTTCAATGGCAAGATTCGAAAATGCAGTACTGTAGATGATAATATCAACAGTTGTTTCTTCTAACATTTTTTGTGTCAGCATATGAAGATATCGTATTTTTTCTTCATCGAGATCAAAATGGTGGTCAGATTTTTGCTGTTCAATCAGTTCTTCAAATAGATCATCCGGCAGAAGGTGTTCAGTCAAATGTCCCAGAATCCATCTCTGGTTCAGGGACAGTATGGAACGGGTATAATCGTTATTTTCTATCATGTCATGCATGGCAGTCTTTCGAAATAGAAGCATTTCCCGCGTGCATAAATTCTGGATACTGTCATAGATAAGATTGCAGTTATCTGCTTCACTGCTGATTGCCACGGAGATGCATCGATTGGAGTCGGCGAGCATACCGCTTATCATAAAGTCGTCCTTTACTGCAAAGATCATGCGTCCGGCTGCTTGATTTCCGGTGTATAGATGGAAATCGATACGTGCCATGTCGGATATCATATTGAGCAGAAAGATCGGGTCATAATTATAGTCGATTTTATCTTCTGCGAGATCGATCATCAGTGAAAAATGTACATCCGGATAGTCCCGGTATCCATCGCGGCGGATGTTTCCCTGAATGATCTGAAGGCGGTATTCATGCATTAAAGATAGCAGATCCATCTGCGCCATAATATGGAGGTTACTGACTCGTCTTAATACAGGATGATGCATTTTTGTAATGTATTGTGCAGGACTTAGCTCTGCGAGAAAAATTGTTTTAGGAGCAATGGTTGTTCCGTACGTTTTTTGTGTATCCTGAACATAATTATATTCCGCTTCCAGATTATCGAAGATGACTCTTTCCAATATATCTTTTGAAGCGACACGATAATTTTCATATAAATTCATAAGACCGGTTTCAGAGCATTGGGTTATGATTGCACGGCTGATACTGACGAGTATTTTTCTTTTATTTTTTTCCGCAGGAAGCATGCGTCCGCTGCACCACTTGCTGATATAACTGACATCGTATTGCAAAGCCTTAGCCAGAGAAGCATTTTTGATTTCTGCCATACATAATAGATTTTCTAATAACTGACTGAAACGGTTTTTTTCAATTGTAGACATATTGTTACCTCAATTAGTTTTTTCATAAAATTATTATTAAATATAGTTTAACGCAAACGATTCTGATCAGCAATATATATCTATATGCAAAAATGAGATTCTTATGGTATCATATAATATAGATTATGATCATGAATACGGATGGAAAATCGGAGGTTTTTATGCAGCAAAAATTACCCATTTATCGAAAAATAGATTTAGAAACCTGGGCGCGCAGAGATCATTTTGATTATTATTGTCATCAGCTTAAGTGCGGTTATTCGCTGACAGCAAAGATTGATGTGACCGCTCTCTATCACTTTTCCAAGACCCGAAAAAAGAAATTCTATGGATGTTTTATTTATGCGGCGTCTAAGACGGTCAATGAATTTGATTTTCTTCGTATGATGATTCCGGAAGATGGCGGGGCAGGAGTTTGGGAAGTCTCCCATCCGAGTTTTACGGTATTTCATGAGGACGATTATACATTCAGTGATCTGTGGACGGCTTATAAAGCGGATTTTGAGGAATTTTATCAGGGTTTTGAGGAAACGCTGAGACAATATGGCGGCAGGAAAGGGATAAAAGGAAGAACGAATCAGCCGGCGAATTTCTTTTGTATCAGCTGTGTTCCATGGCTTGATTATACCGGATATTCTACGTATTCGGTTGGAGAGCCGGCTCTGTTTCCGATCATTACATTTGGCAGGTACACCGAGCAGAACGGCAGGTACAGGCTGCCGGTAACATTGACGATTTCCCATGCCGCTGCTGACGGTTTTCATAGCAGTCTGTTTTTTCGGAAATTACAGGAAGAATTGGATGAATTTAGAGAATTATAGTTTCATTTCAATTTCGATCGTATTGTGCAAACATTCATGAATATATAATGAATTGTTAATATCTTTTGTATTGAATTGTCATATCTTTTTTGTATAATAGATGCATCAAAAGAATCCGAAATGGAGGTACATTCGTTATGAGAAAGATAAGATTATTTGGAAAGAAAACATTTGTTATATTAGGAGTATGTGCAGGAATTGCAGGAATTTTATTTATGGGGTATAAACCGGCGAAAGTAGAGGCAGCGGATTCAGATAAGGCTGAGATTGAAGTAAGTTATACAGCATGTGAGAATAACGATGAACAGATTTTATATGAAGATGTAGACGAAACGATATCTGTTCAGGTAATTGAGTTACAAGATAAAGGAAAGTCCTATGAAGTTAGCGAAGAGATCGGATTAAAGGATGGCTATTATCATCAGATTGAGAAGGAAGACGGTTATAGCGTTGTTGCCGGAGTTGCAATCGACGGGCAGAATTATGTTGTAACGATTCATTCTCAGGACAAGATCAGTACTGAGGATGTAGAACAGGCAGTTGCAGATATTCAGACGGAATTGAATTAATTGAGATATTGAAAGTATAATCTGATCATGGAATTTTGCCGGATAAAAATAAAGTAAGAAAGCATCTGAGATTTTATATGCAGATGCTTCTTTTTTTTTGCTGATAATGTTATACTTAAATCAAATTGGGACGATTACAAAATTACCGGGAGGAATTTTATGATATTAATTAAAAATGGAAGAATTATGGATCCAAAGACGAAACGGGATCAGGTGGCGGATCTGCTGATCGAAGACGGAATCATTGCGGCCATCGGAAAACAGGAGCAGGATGGAGATTATGAGCGAATCATCGATGCGGAAGGATGTATCGTTGCTCCGGGACTGATTGACGTTCATGTGCATTTTCGGGATCCGGGATTTACTTATAAAGAAGATATCGAATCAGGAAGCCGCGCAGCTGCGGCGGGCGGTTTTACGACGGTCGTTTGCATGGCAAATACAAAACCAACGATCGATAACGTTAATACGCTTCGGGAATTGCTCGCACGTGCGGAGCATCTTCCGATCAAGATGCTTCAGGCGAGCGCGGTATCAAAGGGATTAAAAGGAGAAGAACTTGTCGATTTTCATGCGATGAAAGAAGCAGGAGCAGTCGGATTTACGGATGATGGAATTCCTCTGATGGATGCGGCAAAATTGAAAGAGGCAATGGAACTTGCAAAGGAATGCGATATGCCGATCAGTCTGCATGAAGAAGATCCAGCATTTATCGATGCGCCTGGCGTCAATCAGGGAATCGTATCGGAGCAGCTCGGGTATGGAGGAGCATCGCATCTTGCCGAAGATGTGATGGTCGCGCGGGATATTATGATCGCGATGGAGACCGGGGCATCAGTTGATATCCAGCATATCAGTTCAGGCATTTCAGTCGATCTTGTTCGATTTGCGAGAGAGCATGGCGCTGATGTTGTTGCGGAAGCATCCCCTCATCACTTTTCACTGACCGAGGAAGCCGTATTGGAGCATGGCACGCTTGCACGCATGAATCCGCCGCTGCGGACTGAATGGGATCGTCAAAAGATCATCGAAGGCTTGCAGGATGGCACGATCACGATTATTGCAACTGATCATGCGCCGCATTCGGCTGAGGAAAAGGCACAGCCGCTTGGAAAGGCACCGAGTGGAATTATCGGACTGGAAACTTCGCTTGCGCTTGGTGTAACAAATCTTGTGCAAAAAGGGCATTTGACAATGATGCAGCTGCTTGAGAAGATGACGATCAATCCTGCCGTTCTGTATCATCTGGAACAGGGCAGCATCGAGATTGGAAAGCCAGCGGATCTTGTGATTTTTAACGAAAATGAAAGTTTTATCGTCGATAAATTTTATTCAAAGGCGTCGAATTCACCGTTTACTGGCATGCAATTAAATGGAAAAGTTATCTATACGATTTGCGACGGAAAGGTAGTATTTGAGAATTCGAAATAGGTATGATACAATTTTAAAAACATAGGTAATTGCGAAACTCGTTAAACTCGTTCACAATCTTGGACCCAAACAGGGA
>JAUNOI010000016.1 GCA_030531165.1 Lachnospiraceae bacterium | reverse complement strand
TATTGATTATTAGTATATCAGACAAACTTTAACAATGCAACACTTTAACGGACGAAAGTGTTGAATTTTTTTTAATACAATAATTTTTAATAAATTTTTTCTATAATAAGAATCAAGATTATTATTTATTTTTATATTTTATATATCTCGGTGGGAAATAACATACTTTATAAAGGACTGTGCAACTGGAGAGAGGTATTTATTCTTCATTTTTGCCAAATAAATATATCTTTTCATTGGAGGATCAGAAATATCAATTACTTTTACATCCATCATTTTCAAAATAGGGATATCCGGCATAATCGCAATTCCGAATCCTTCTTTTGCCAGTCCCGCCATAGCTGAATCCTCTTCTACTTCATAGCTGATCCGTGGCCGCGAACCTAATTCCTGAAAATTCTGATCCATAAAATTACGAAAACCGCTTCCTTGTCGAAAATAAATCTGATCGTACTCCAAAGTTTCTTTTAGAGAGATTTCCTTTCTGTCCGCAAGCGGATGATCTTTTGGTACAACTAATTTTATTTTTTCCTGCACGATCGGAATAAAATCAACCTCTTTTTCATTTACCATTCGTGAACAAAAGATAATGTCATATTTTTCTTCCTTTAAACCAGCGATAATATTTTCTGTGATTCCCTGATTAAAGGTAAATTTAATTTCTTTTTCTTTCGATTCTTTTAAAAAATCTTTTACAAGACGCGGAACAAAATGTGACCCTAATGTAAAAATATATCCCAAATCAATAACGCCGCTCGACTCACTCGTCATATCTCGCGTCCGCTTTATTCCAACCTCTAATGTATCCAACGATTGTGTTACATATTCTAAAAAAACCTTGCCATATTTTGTAAGTACTACTCTTCGTCCGTGCTTTTCGAACAAATACGTTCCCAGTTCATCTTCCAGACAGGAAATCGCATGGCTCAAACTTGGCTGTGTTATGGAAAGTTCCTGTGCTGCTCTTGTATAATGCTCCACCCTTGCAAGCGTCTTAAAATAATATAAATGATTCAAATTCATCTTCCATCCTCCTTTCTTCCGTTATATATATGCTATGTTAATTTCATAACATCATTTTTGACTAATTTACTATAAATGATACTGAGATCCATCATTTATGTTATATATAATAAATGAATTTAATAAATTTTTACTATATTATATCATAATCAATAGATGCTTTCTATTAAAAACGCACAAATAATCAATTAGATATTCGTTAAATAAATGCTTATAATATAAGTAACTAATAATAGAAATGGGTTATAAAACAAAATGTGAATGGAGGAAATTATTATGTCAAAATACCCTACTTTATTTTCACCAATTGAGGTTCGAAGACTTACGATTCCTAACCGTATCGTTATGATGCCTATGGGTACCAACCTTGCAAAAGCAAATGGTGAAATCAGTGATGACCATATCAAATATTATACAGATCGTGCAAAAGGTGAAACCGGCCTTATCATTGTAGAAAATGTGTGTGTAAAATTCCCTCAGGGATCCAATGGTACAAGCCAGTTAAGAATGGATCACGACATGTTTATTCCTGCTTTATACAGATTAACAGAATCAGTTCATACTTATGGTTCTAAGATCGCGGTTCAGATCAATCATGCCGGTGCATCTGCAATGCCTGCAAGAACAGGCGTACCTGCTGTTTCTTCTTCAAACAATCCATCTAAGACAGGCGGCGGAATTCCTACGCCATTAACTGTAGAAGAAATCCATGAGATCGCAAAAGATTACGCTGCTGCTGCAAGACGTGCACAGTTAGCCGGTTTTGATGCTGTAGAAATCCATGCAGGACATTCTTATCTGATCAGCCAGTTCTTCTCTCCTGTATTTAACGACAGAACTGACGAATTTGGCGGCAGCCCTGAAAACCGCGCTCGTTTTTGTAAATTAGTATTAGAAGAAGTTCGTAAAGCAGTCGGTCCTATGATGCCGATCATTTTACGTCTCTCCGTAGATGATTTTATCGAAGGTGGAAATACAATCGAAGATACAATCGAAACATTAAAATATTGTCAGGATGAAGCAGATATCTTCAGCGCTTCTTGTGCACAAAATGATACGCTTCGTTTCCAGATCGATGCAAACCACTTCCCAGATGGCTGGAGATCTTATATGGCAAAAGCAATCAAAGAAGCTTTCGGAAAACCAACGATTACGATGGGTAACATCCGCGATCCTAAAATTGCAGAAAATATTCTTGCAAGAGGCGATGCAGACTTCATCGGACTTGGCCGTGGACTGATTGCAGAACCGGAATGGGGCAAAAAATCCAGAGAAGGAAGAGAATGTGACTTACGTAAATGTATTTCCTGTAACATCGGTTGTGCAGGTAACCGTATCGGATACAATAAACCGATCCGCTGTACAGTAAATCCAACCATTTATGGCGGAGATGAATATAAAGAAGCAAAAGTTACAAAATCTTGTAATGTTGTAGTTATCGGTGCAGGTACTGCAGGACTGGAAGCTGCATGTACTGCTGCTGAAGTCGGATGTACGACTTTCTTATTAGAAAAGACAGACGAGCTCGGTGGTCTTGCAAAAGAGATCTGCAAATTCCCAGATAAAAACCGTTTGGGTGATTTCCTTAGATATCTGATCAACAGAGCAAAGAAATTAAAGAATTTATTTATTTTTACAGGTGTTGATGCATCCGTTGAAGTTGTTAAAAAATTCAATCCTGATATCGTCGTAAACGCAACAGGTTCCGTTCCTACATTACCTCCAATCACAGGTTTACATGAAAACCTCGGTGGCGGAACCGTATTCAGTATCTTAGACTTGATCAAAGATGTAGAAAATGGCGTATATCCTGAGGATTTAACAGGAAAGAAAGTTGTTGTTATCGGTGGTGGCGCCGTTGGTCTCGACGTTGTAGAATATTTTGCTCCTCGCGGTGCAGAAGTTTCCATCGTAGAAATGCTTCCTGCAATCGGACGTGATCTTGATCCGATTACAAAGAACGATACAACAGCTCTTATGGCTAAATACAATGTAAAACAATACGTTTCTACTGCATTAAAAGAAGTACGCAAGGACAACTATTTAGTAGAACGCAATGGCGAACTTGAGGAACTTCCATTTGATTATGGATTCGTCTGCTTAGGTATGAGATCTAATAATCCTGTTTACGGTGATTTAGTTGCTGCATTTGCGGATACAGATGTTGAAGTTATGAACATCGGGGATTCAAATATCCGTGCTCGCCGTATCATTGATGGAACTCATGAAGGACGCAATATTGTTAAGATTTTAAAAAAGAACGGATTCTTTCACTAAATAAATGTTATAAATAGGCACATGAATAGGGGAGCCCGCGATTCATACGAATCACAGGCTCCCCTTCTTATATCGGTAAAACTCGAAGAACGTGTTTCATTCGGTTTTGTATGATTTAAAATCGTTTGTCAATTTTATTTCGTCCGACGAATAAGACAATTTTCTCAAGATAACGCTTAAGTACGATCTGAATTTCCTCTTTTGGGTGAATTGGTTCAACCAATACTGAATACAGTCCCGTCATATTCGCACCAAATACATCAGTAAACAACTGATCGCCAACAAACATCGTATTCGATGTATCCGTCCCCATCTTCTTCATTGCCTTACGGTATCCTGATTTTGCCGGTTTGTGGGCCTTGTAAATATAATGGCTGTGTATATTCTTATTAAATCGCTTTACCCGTTCTTCTTTATTATTCGAAGTTAGGCAAGTATCAAATCCAATCTCCTTTAAACGTGCAAACAACGCTTCCGCCTTATCATCCGCATCGGCTCCATGTGGGACTAACGTATTATCAACATCAAATATAATCCCTCTGAAGCCTCTGTCATAATATTCCTGAAAATCCACATCATAAGTTGATTTATAATAAACGGATGGATAGAAAATTTTAAACATATCTTATGTACTCCTCATTACAATATATATCAGCAATATTATATATTATTTTTATAGAAATCTCAAGAATTCCATGTTTCCTCAAATTGATTTTTCAAATGGTTCAACGCCTTTTTCTCAATCCGGCTGACATAAGAACGGGAAATTCCCAATTCTGCGGCAATTTCTCTCTGGGTCATTTCTCTGTTTCCATATAATCCATAACGTTTGATAATAATATATTTTTCTCGTCCTTCCTCCATCTCGGACAAAATGGAGTACAACTGAAGAATATTATCCTTCCGGAATATTTCTTCATCATAATCTATATCAGAATCATAAATAATATCCAGCAGATTTATTTCATTCCCCTCTTTGTCACTCCCAATCGGCTCATACATGGAAACATCTTTTGCACTCTTTTTTTTTAATCGCAACGTCATAAGAATTTCATTTTCAATGCATTTTGATGCGTAAGTAACAAGCCTGTTACTCGATTCCATTTTGAAAGTGTTGATCGCTTTAATCAGTCCAATGGTTCCGACAGAAATCAGATCTTCCATTTCTTTTTCATAATTATGATATTTTTTTGCGATGTGTGCAATCAATCGCATGTTATGCAATACCAGATAATTTCGTGCTTCCAGATCTCCCTGCAATGCTCTTGACAGATACGTTCGCTCTTCCTCCTGTGACAACGGCTTACGAAATGTAATCAAAAAAAGCACCTCTCAGTCCTTTTATACATTTTATGCAAAAAGAACCAAAATAGTGCTTTTCCTTATTCATCTTCTTTACGACGAAGCAGATATCCAATTGGTATATCTCTTCCAAAATCAACGAAAATCTTCTGTTTTGGATGAGGGGCACTTTCCATCGGATTGCCTTCTTCATCCTCAATCGACCTTACAACGACTTCCTCATTCTCTCCTGTCGGAATCATGATCTCAATTGTCTCTCCGACGCTGAATTTATTCTTTTGTTCTAATTCGACGAAACCTTTCTCATTCAGACCTTGCACAATTCCGATATACGTATACTCTTTTTCATACGTATTGCTCGTATAAATCTGCGAATTTTCATCTGTTTTTCCAAAATAAAATCCGGTTGTGAACTGACGATACGTGCATTTTGATATCTCACTGTGATAATAATCCATATGTTCACGGTAATACTCTTCAGAAACTGCATAGTCATCCAATGCTTTCCGATAAGTTCGCGCAACCGTAGCCACGTATAACGCAGTCTTCATACGACCTTCGATCTTTAAACTATCGATTCCAGCATCGATCAATTCCGGTATATACTCCACCATACACAGATCTTTCGAATTAAAAATGTAAGTTCCCCGTTCGTTTTCGTAAACCGGCAGATACTCGCCCGGACGGCTTTCTTCCATTACTGCATACTTCCAACGGCACGGATGAGTACACGCTCCATGGTTCGCATTTCTTCCCGTAAAGTAATTGCTGAGCAGGCAACGGCCGGAATGCGAGATGCACATTGCTCCGTGTACAAAAGCTTCAATCTCAAGTTCATCGGGTATATTCCTGCGAATCTCTTTTAATTCTGCTAATGACAGTTCACGTGCTGCAACCACCCGTGTTGCTCCCTGCTGCTGCCAAAATCGGTATGTCATGTAGTTCGTACTATTCGCCTGTGTGCTGATATGGAGATCGATCTCCGGCACTTCTTCCCTTGCAATCTGAAATACTCCCGGATCCGATATGATTAACGCATCCGGTCCGATTTCCTTTAATTCTTTAAAATATTCGCGAACTCCATTTAAATCATAATTATGGGCGACAATATTTGCCGTTACATATACTTTTTTTCCATGTGCGTGGGCAAAAACAATTCCCTCTTTCATATCTTCTTTTGAAAAATTTTTTGCTTTTGCACGAAGACCGTACATCTCTCCGCCAATATATACCGCATCCGCTCCATATATAACCGCAGTCTTTAATACTTCAAGACTGCTTGCAGGTATCAATAATTCTGTCTTCCTCATATTATCTCCTGTCCACAGCAGTTCTGCAAATCAGCAAACTCTGACGCTGATGGTAACCCCATCGCCAATCGGCAGAACAACTGTTTCAAATTCTTCCATATGTGTAATTTGATATAAATATTCTCTCATGCGCTTATGAATCGTCCTGTTCCTGCGCTCAATGGCATAGCGGGACTTAACAACGTCCCCTTCCTGCAGAACATTGTCGGATATCAAAACTCCGCCAACCGGAATCAATCTAAGAAGCTCATCCAAAAAATGAATGTATTGCCCTTTTGAAGCATCCACAAATATCATATCATAACTTCCATCTAATTTCCGCAAAATATCCATAGCATCTCCTTCTAACAAGGTGATCCTATCTTCCTTTTTGCATGCGGCAAAATTCTCTTTCGCCTTTTGAATTCTTTTTTCATTCCTTTCAATGGTCGTGATCTTCCCATCTTCCGGTTGATACTGATTCATATATAACGCAGAATAACCTACTGCAGTACCAACTTCCAGAATATGCCGCGGCTGGTTCATCAATACCAAAATTTTTAATAATTCTTTTGTCTCTTTTCTTACAATCGGCACATAATGCTCTCTGGCATCTTTTTCAATCTGCATCAAAACTTCACTGTCGTCTGAAGCCAGAGAATGGATATATGCGACAATTCTATCATCCACTATCATAGCTGCTATCTTCCTGTAAATTCATCCAACAAATCATCAATTCCCATATCCGCAGAAATCTGATAGGTCCCCGGACATAGTTCATAATACTGATAATCCGAACAATAATATCTGATAATCATTGCATAACGGCTTCCAACGATCTCTTTTTGCTTCAATGTATCTGATAATTCCATAATCTCCGTATTCTCCGTAACCTGCACGGTTACCTCCTGCTCTTTATTCTTGTCATAGGGAACATTGGAAAATGAATAATACGCCAGTTGATTCATCCACAGAAAAACCAGGATGACAGTAACAATTACAAGAGCTTCCAGAAAAACCGTTCTAAATGTCCTCCAAAACTTCTTATTCATTTGTTTTTTTATCATCCTGAATCCTTTCTCTCAATATTCAGATCATTTTATATCTGATCTATAAAATCAATATCCATCTCTACTTCATTAGCAATTTTGATATAAATTTCTCTCATCATCAAACATAAACGATCCGTTGCTTCCATAAAATCTACAACATCAGAATTCATCAATATATCGTGATAATTCTGCTGAAGCTTTTCCATCTCATCAAAATTATCTTCAGATTCCATATTCAATTTATAATGCTTCTTTCGAAACTCATCAAATACCTCAAACAATTTTTTCTGGCTTTTTAGATTTTCCAGACTCTCCTGATAACGGATATAACGGTTAGATTGTTTGATCTCTGAAATTAAATAATCGGTTGCTTTTTCTACTTGTTTCACTTTTTTATCCTCAATCCCTATACTTCCATAATAATCGGCAAGATCATAGGGTTTCTTCGTGTTTTCTTCCATAAGAAGTCGCTCAGCGCATCTTTTACAACTGCCTTGATTCTACTCCAATCGGAGACATTCTTGCTTAGACATTCATCCAGCGCATCTGCTACTACCTTTTTCGCTTCATCCATCAGACCTTCTGATTCTCTAACATATACAAAACCTCTGGAAACAATATCCGGACCTGCCAAAAGCTGATTGGAATGGTGCTCTAAAGTAATGACAATAATCAATAATCCGTTTTTTGATAACTGCTGACGATCACGGAGTACGATATTGCCAACATCTCCAATTCCGAGTCCATCTACAAGAATACCTTGCGCAGGGACTCTACCTGTAATTTCGCCTTTGGTTTTCGACAATTCCAGCACATCTCCAGAATGGAGTACAAAGATATTTTCCTTTGGAATTCCCATATCTTCTGCAATTTCTGCATTACTGGTCAGATGTCGGTATTCGCCATGCACTGGAATAGCATATTGAGGCTTTGTCAACGCGTAAATCAGGCGCAATTCCTCTTTGCAGGCATGTCCGGAAACATGAGTGTCCTGAAAAACAATCCTGGCACCTTTTTTCGTCAGCTCATTCATGATCTTAGAAACTGCTTTTTCATTTCCAGGAATCGGTGAAGAGCTAAAGATAACCACATCATTTGGTTTAATAATCACCTTTTTATGACTGGAATTTGCCATACGCGATAATGCAGCCATCGTCTCACCCTGACTGCCCGTCGTGATCAATGTTAACTGATCATCTGTATAATTGCGCATTTGTTCGATTTCAATTACGGTGTTATCGGGAATCTGGATGCAGCCAAGTTCTACTGCTGTCTTAATGACATTGACCATGCTTCTTCCTTCAACTACTACTTTTCGACCGTATTTATGCGCAGAATTGATAATCTGCTGCACACGGTCCACATTCGATGCAAAAGTCGCAATAATCAACCGCTCTTTTCGGTATTCATTAAACACATGATCCAGCGTCTTAGCGACAGTTCTTTCTGAAGGTGTATATCCCTCTCTCATTGCATTGGTACTATCCGACATCAAGGCAAGCACACCTTTTTTTCCAAGCTCAGCAAATCTTGCAAGATCAATTGCCTCGCCAAATAGTGGTGTATGGTCGATCTTAAAATCACCGGTATGCACAATGATTCCTGCCGGCGTATAAATTGCAAGAGCCGCTGCATCTGCGATACTGTGATTCGTCTTTATAAATTCAATACGAAAACATCCTAAATTGATCGACTGTCCATGCTTCACAACTTTTTTCTTAATCGAACGGGTCAGCCCATGTTCTTTTAGTTTATTATCAATCAATCCCATTGTCAGCTTTGTCGCATAAATAGGCATATTAATCTCTTTTAATGCATAAGGAATCGCTCCAATATGATCCTCATGTCCATGTGTGATCACAAGTCCTTTTAACTTATCAGAGTGTTCCTTCAAATACGAAATATCAGGTATGACAAGATCAATTCCCAGCATCTCTTCACTCGGAAATGATATTCCACAATCCACGACAATAATCGAATCCTCATATTCAATAGCCGTAATATTCATACCAATCTGTTCCATTCCGCCCAATGGTATAATCTTAACCGGCATATCATTATTTCTAAAAAATTTCAAAATTATTCCTCCATATCATTTTATTTCACGAACCTAGAGGGAATTTTAACTGTTTACTTTATTTGTTCATTTTCTCTTTGCATTCTTTGCAATATCCGTACATTTTCACTTCATGATCATAAATCTTAAATCCAGTTGTCATCTCAATCTTGCCTTCCAAAGTTTCCATTAAATCTTCTTTAAATTCTAAAACTTTACCACATGATATACATATCAAATGATGATGATGATGGTGTCCATCCTCCCCGCTTCCGGCAAGTTCATAGCGAACAAAACCATCATCCAGATCCAACGTATCGATCAATCCCAATTCTGTTAATAACTTTAAAGTACGATATACAGTCGCAATTCCAATCTCCGGCTGTTTTTTGCATACTATTTCATAAATCTCTTCCGCAGTAAGGTGCATCTTAGGGCATTCTGACAAAGATTCCAAAATCAAAGCCCTCTGTGTAGTCATCTTCAAACCTTTACTCTTTAATAATTCTTTAAAATGTTCCATATTATTCATAGCTGCACCTCAACCCATCAGATAATCTAAAATTGAATATCCATGTCATCCAATAGTTCATTAAATATTTTCAATAATGCTTCAATCTCCACATTATCTTCTACAATTTCATAAGAAATAAAATCCCCTTCGCCAAGGATTTCCTTAAATAATAAAACGGTATCTTCCTCTTCATCCAATACTAACAAGTAATTCTGTCCTGCAATTGTTGTCTGCTCTAATACCTGAAGTTCAATCTCATTATCTTCTGCATCAAAAAAAACAATTGTATCCTGTTTTTTACTCATTACGATTCTCCATTTCTATTCGCGTCCATATAACTTTGCAAAATAATCGATGCTGCGAGCTGATCGATCACTGCCTTTCGATTCTCCCGTCGCACACCTCCAGACATAAGAATACGCTCTGATTCTATCGTAGTCAATCGCTCATCCCAAAGAATTACCGGAAGCCCTGTCCGGCGCTCAAGCTGTTCTTTAAAAGCCTGGGTCTGCGCAGCACGGTCTCCTTCTGTATTGTTCATATTCTTCGGATATCCCAGTATAATCTTTTCAACATCGTATTGTTTTATCAATGCTTCAATCCGTGCCAATGTCTTGCGGAGCTTGTTGGGAGACTTTCTCGTAATTGTCTCAATCGACTGGGCAGTGATTCCTAATCCATCACTTACCGCAACTCCAACTGTCTTTGTCCCATAATCTAATCCAATTAACCTCATACAAGACCTACTTTAATTTTGTATCTATATATTGATTAAATAATGCTTCAATGATCTCGTCTCGTTCTACACGTCTGATCAGTCCTCTTGCATTCTTATGACTTGTAATGTAAGTCGGATCTCCTGACATAATATATCCAACAATCTGATTTACCGGATTATACCCTTTTTCTTTTAAAGCTTCATACACTTTTGCTAAAATTGTATGGACATCGTATTCTTCTTTTACTACCTGAAATAATTGTGTATTATTATCCATTCCTTCACCACGTCCCTTTCCTTAGTAGTTCTATTTTAATATAGTTATTGAAAAATGTAAAGTATTGCATGCTACGCTCTTTTTGCTAATAAAAAATCTTTATCAGAAAAATCCAAAACTTCCGCGCATACGATCTGATTTGACTTCAGATTATCACCCTCAACACCTATTTTTACATAATTCTTCGTATGTCCCGTAAAATGCATCTTGTCATCTATCATTACCGATTCTTCTAACAATACTTCTTCTGCTTTCCCTATCAGCTCTTTTTCAAATTCTCTTTTTTGCGCACCTGTCATCTCTAATAACTGTGTGCTTCTGTCATGTTTCTTCTGTTCCGGCACCTGATCAGGCATCTGTTCCGCACGGGTTCCTTTTCGTTTTGAATATTTGAATACATGAATCTCATACAGTCTGAGTTCTTCTAAATTTTTTTTCGTAATTGAAAATTCCTCTTCCGTCTCACCTGGAAAACCTACAATAACGTCAGTTGTAATTGCCGGATGATCGTAATATTCTCTTATCAATCTGCATTTATCTTTATATTCTTCGATTGTATATTTGCGGTTCATGCGCCTTAACGTTGCATTACACGCGCTTTGCAATGATAAGTGGAAATGTGGACAAAACTGCGGAATATTGGCCACTTCCTGAATAAATTCCTCAGTAATAATCCCCGGTTCTAATGATCCAAGCCGGATTCTCTGCACTCCTTTTATTCGGGCAATTTCCTGAATCAGAATCAACAGATTCAAATTTTGCTGGTCAATGCCATAAGAACTCAGATGAATCCCCGTTAAAACAAATTCTTTGATTCCCTGTTGCGTAAGATTCTGAATTTCATGAACAACATCATCCAACTTTCGACTGCGGACCCTTCCCCTGGCATATGGAATAATACAATAGGAACAAAACTGATTGCATCCATCCTGTACTTTAATATAAGCCCTTGTATGACCATCAACATGTGTCATTCCCATCTCTTCAAACTCACGGGTATGACTGATATCGATGACCGTATTCTGCACTTTTTGATCTTTCAAATACTGCTTGACGATCGAAACAATATCCTTTTTTTTATTATTTCCAACGACCAGATCTACAAATCCATCTTTTTCAAGCACTTCTTTTGCTGCCTGGACATAGCACCCCACCGCCACAACAACTGCATCCGAATTTTTCTTTTTTGCCCTGTGTAACATTTGGCGTGATTTCTTATCCGCAACATTCGTAACAGAACAGGTATTTACAATATATACGTCTGCCTTTTCATGGAACCCTTTGATCACCGCTCCTGCCTTTTCAAACTGTTCTTTCATCGCATCTGTTTCATATTGATTCACCTTACATCCAAGGGTTAAAAACGCTATTTTTAATGCATTTTCTTCTGATAAAATCGCCATATTTTACTCCTATTCACTCAAAGAGTGTTGACTTTTTTAAAATTTTTGTTTACGATAGATGCACATACCTTAACTATTTTTTATAAAGGAGGCATCTATGAAAACCATCAAAGTATCAATTGATTCCTACACAAAGATCCAGAATTTCACAAGAATAGTAAATGAATTTCCAAATGACTTTGATCTGGTTCAAGGCCGTTATGTTATCAACGCCAAATCCACGATGGGTATTTTAAGCCTTGATATCTCAAAACCGATTTATTTAAACATTCGTGATGCCGGCTCACAGATTAACGAAATTTTAGCGTTGTTAGAACCTTATACTGTAGAAGAAGAGGAATCCCTATAATAGGATTCCTTTTTTATTGTATAGGAAATTCCTCTGAAATTTCCTATACAACCAAAACGCTCTGCGAGAATGCGACCAGATGCATAAAGAAATATGACTGCTTACAGCGGAAACGCCCCGCTAGGATATGATCTCCTTGTCCTCCATAGAAACTTCTCCGCTTATGCATCAATACGGATCACTTCAACGGTATCGATTGCTTTCTTCATCAGATCATCGATGATATCATTTAATGCCTCTTCCGAATGTTTGATCACTTTTAAATTTCCCTTCGTAACCGGATGTTTTGCCACGAAAATCGTACAACAATCTTCAAAAGGTTGTATCGATGTTTCATATGTGTCTATCTGTTCCGCAATATCGACGATTTCCTGCTTATCCATTCCGATACAAGGACGAAAGACAGGTATCGTACAAACTTCATTTGTAATTGCCAGATTATGAATCGTCTGACTCGCAACCTGTCCGATACTTTCTCCCGTTATTAACGCCAAAGAACCGCCTTCTTTTGCAAAATGTTCCGCAATCTTCATCATATATCGCCGCATAATGATCGTAAGCTCATCATGTGGACATTTTTCATAGATTGCAAGCTGGATATCAGTAAAGTTTACAACATGCAGATGAATTGGACCGGCATATTTTGCAACCTTTTTTGCAAGATCCACAACTTTTTGCTTTGCGCGCTCACTCGTATAAGGAGGTGCATGGAAATACGTAGCATCGATACGCACGCCCCGCTTTGCGATCATATAACCTGCAACCGGACTATCAATTCCGCCGGACAGACACAGCATTGCTTTTCCGTTCGTTCCAACCGGCATTCCGCCAGGCCCCTTGATAACATCAGAATAAATATAAACTCTGTCGCGGATTTCGATCGTCAATAAAATATCCGGATGATGTACATCTACTTTAAATTCCGGAAACTTATCCAGAATCCTGCTTCCCATTTCCGCTGAAAATTCCATCGAATTCATCGGATATCGTTTATCCGCACGCCGTCCATACACTTTAAAGGTTTTATTTTTATCCGGATACTGTTCATCCATAAACTGACAGCAGACTTCAGCCAAATGATCAAACTCCTTGTCCTCCTCAATAATAACCGGACAGATTCCGGTAATGCCGAAAACTCTCTTTAAAGCTTCTACCGCTTCTTCAAAATCAAAATCACTTTTGGCCTCTGCAAATACACGTCCTAACTGCTTATGGACCGCAAAGTCTCCAACATCTCTTAATGCAAACTTCATTTGTCGGATCAGGGCATCCTCAAACATATAGCGGTTCTTCCCCTTAATCCCAATTTCTGCATATTTAATTAAAAATGCTTTGAATTCCATTCTCTTCTCTCTTTCTATCTTCTTGTAAATCTTCTCAACATCGGCAGCAATTCTTTTAAACAGGCAATTGCGTAGTCCACCTCTTCTATCGTATTAAAAACGCAAAAGCTAAAACGGAGTGTAGAATCATAATACTCTTTTGTAAGCCCAATTGCCTTTAATGTCCCGCTGATCGCCGGTTTATTCGACGAACAGGCAGATCCTGATGATACATATACTCCTTTTTCCTCTAATGCATGCAAAAGCACTTCGCTGCGAACGCCTTTGAAGCTGATACTCGCAATATGAGGGGCTTCACCGGAATTATTTCTGACATCCGATAATTTCATCGCCTCTTCGATAAAATGATCTTTTAAAGTGCGGATATGGAGCATCTTTTTATCATGATCTTCATAAATCAACTTCGCTGCCATCCCAAGACCTGCAATTCCAGGCACATTTTCTGTACCCGAGCGCATGCCTTTTTGCTGTCCGCCTCCCAAAATGAGCGGATGAATTTTTATTTTATCTTTTCTATACAAAAAACCGATTCCTTTCGGTCCATGAATCTTATGTCCGCTAACCGACAACAGATCAATCTTCCACCTTTTTGGATAGATGTGGTATTTGCCATATCCCTGAATGGCATCTACATGAAAAATAATATTACGATTTGCCTTTTTTATGATCTCTCCAATTTCAGCAATCGGCTGAACTGCGCCGATTTCATTATTCACATGCATAATCGATACCAAAATTGTATCTGGACGAATAGCTGCTTTCAGTGCATCTAATTGGACAATTCCATGGTCATCTACCGGCAGCCAGGTAATCTCAAATCCCTGCTCTTCCAGATAAAACAGAGGATTATATACAGAAGCATGTTCAATCCTCGTAGATATGATATGTCTGCCGCGGCGTATATGAGCCATTGCACTGCCAATCAGCGCCATGTTATTAGATTCTGTTCCGCCGGATGTAAATATAATCTCTTTTGGCTCTACTTTCAATGATCTTGCGATCACTTCTCTAGAATCCTTTATATATTGTTCTGCACGGACTCCTTTCATATGCATCGAAGACGGATTACCATAATCAAGCTCCATTGCTTCTATCATAATGTCTTTCACCTGGGGAAACACTTTTGTCGTCGCCCCATTGTCAAAATACGCTTCCAATTCCTTACTCCTCTTCCATCTCAAACATGAGAATCGATAATACAGCCATTCCTGCTGTCTCTGTTCTTAAGATTCTCTTACCTAATGTAATCGGTACAATATCAAACTCTTTTGCCATCTCAATTTCTTTTTCCTCGAATCCACCTTCCGGTCCGATAAAAATTCCGATCCTCTTTCTGCCTTTCAGACCGGCAAATATCCGTCTGGAATGTTCGATTCCCTTCGCATCTTCATACGGAATGATCGATGCATCAAAAGAGCGGCTGTATTCAAATGCTTCTTTTAACGTCATCGGAGATTTCACTTCCGGAATCCTGCCCCTTTTTGCTTGCTTTGCCGCACTTAATGCAATCGTATTCCAACGTTCTGTCTTTTTCTTTGCTTTTTTCGCATCTAATTTGACAACGGTTCGCTTTGTCACTACCGGTATTACTTCAAATGCACCGAGTTCAACCGCCTTTTGGATAATCAATTCCATCTTATCCGCCTTCGGCAATCCCTGAAATAAAGTAATCTTTGCTGGCAGTTCCGCACAAGAACCAAACACATCGACCACTTTTGCCTCTACTGCATCCGTTTGAAGGCTGATGATCTCACATTCATATTCCCTATCCTCACCATCACTGATCAATATATGTTCTCCTTTTTTCATTCGAAGAACATTTTTTATATGATTTACATCATTGCCCGTTATAAAAATACTTTCTCCGCCTGTCTGCTGTGGAGATACAAAAAATCGATACATTACGCCATTCCGCCTTCCATTTATGACCGTTCAGGTTTTGCCGTGATAGAAACCCAATCTTTCATATGATTAATTTCAATGATCTCCAAATGATTGTCTTTCATCGCCTGAACAACATCTTCTTCTTTTGTATGAATAATTCCGGACGTCACAAACAGACCATCCTCTCTTAAAAACGGCGTAACAATGCCACAAAGCGGAATAATAACATCTGCCAAAATATTTGCAACAACAATATCATAACAGCCTGTACCCAGCATGCTGCAAAATGCCTCATCCGTCAATAGATTTCCCTGATAAACTGTCATCTGTTCCTTTGTAATATGATTAATCTGGCAATTTTCCTCTGTCGCGCAGATCGCATTTGGATCGATATCCGTTCCAACCGCTTTTTTCACACCGAGCTTTAACGCGATGATCGATAAAATACCACTTCCACATCCAAGATCAAGCAGCGTCGTATCTTCTTTAATATGTTTTTTTAACTGATGAATACATAATCTCGTCGTCTCGTGAGAGCCTGTACCAAAGGCAGTTCCCGGATCAATCTCTACAACAATATCATCTTCTTTTTGTTCCTTCAACACTTCCCAAGTCGGTTTGATAATGATATTATCGTCCAGGCGAAACGGTTTAAAGTACTTCTTCCAGTTATTCACCCAATCCTCATCTTTGGTTTCACCTAGGGAAACCGTCGCAGCACCTACATTTAAAAACTGGGAAAGTTCCTGTAACATCACCGAAATATCGGATATTAAAGATTCTACATCAGCATCTTCATCCACATAGCAGAGAATTTTAGCCGTTCCATCATCCGGAGCGATCTCATCCGGCAGAAGATCTACATACATTGTCTTGCGATCCTCTTCGCTTAATGGAACGTGGTCGATAACTTCTATCCCACTTATCCCCAGTTCACCTAATTGATAACTAATTGCGTCTACTGCTTCTGTAGTCGTATCAATTGTAATTTTATTCCATTTTTCCATTTTATTTTCCTTCCCGTTTTAATAAACGATCAAAGATCTTTTTGATTGCATCCGGCGACATATTGGTAGCAATGTCCTGTATCACTTCCAACTCCTGCATCCTCAAATTCCATGTAAATTCTTCGTCTTTGACCTTAGTATATACAAATGATGTTGCAACCGACAAGCTCCCAGAACCCAGTCGCTTTTCAGATACCCATGTACCAAACGGCGATGTCTTTCTCTTTGGAAGCGGATGAGAATCCAAAATCAAATACTTCCCTTTTTTTTCATCATAATCGGCAATACACAAATAATGTCCCGGAACATGTGCTACAACAACATCACCCCGTTTTAAAGCCTTTTTTATACTGTATATCGTTTCCGCTTTTCCTTCATATTGAAATCCGTATCTTTCTCCAAGATTTTTCGCAAAGGCCTTAAAGTACCCTTCATCGGTACCGTTATATTCAACTCGAAAACCGGTATCGCAGGCATATTGTGCACCATCCATCGGATCGATAAATTGTCCATTTAGCGCAAATGCGGCATTTACGATCGCTAAAACTCCACAGGCGGATTTTGCCATCTGCGTACTGCTACCATACTTTTTCGCGCCCCATCTTCCATCATATTGCAGAAAATCCCGATACGGATCTACATGATTGCCCTGTCTTGTCAAAATCCAACTATATTTTTTTGCCTGTTGAAATGTTACCATCTTGATCACAGAACCATTTGGAATTAGATACAGGCCAGTCTTTTTGTTCTGAATTAATAAGTTATAGTCTGTTCGGATGAAAATCCATATATTCCCTTCATTCTCTTTCCGGCTGCTGAAAGAAAGCGACGCCCTCTTATTATTACCCTGAGCAGAAAAATATTCTTCATTTTCTTTTAACTGAATGCGGTATTCGCCATTGCCAAGAAACGTTATCACCACTTTCTGTCCGCCCATCAGATAGGTTCCGGAAACAACAAGCGGAATCTCACTTCCATCATATTGCAGTCCCCAATCCCGATAATCTTCTTTCGCAATCCATCCCGATCTTGTCTTACCTTTTTTCTCATAAGTAACCAGATAATAACTTCCGGCCTTTTGTTCAACTTTAAATCCATGATATTGCGGAATAGAACCTGCACGTGATGAGCCATATTCATCACTGTAACAAGGTATGGATTCTTTTGTAAATGCATATAATTCCTTTGCCTGAATGGGAACAGAAAAAATGAACTCAAATATTAGTATAAATGTAACAATAAATATCAGAATACTCTTTTGCTTTCTCATAATTTTCTCCATCATAATATGCTATCTGTTATTTTATAACATTTATAGGAAGGACGTCAAGAACAAAGCAAAGAAGTCCGTGCCAAACCCTCTATAGTGCAAAAAACAGGCTATATATTCTTATACAACCTGTTTTTTCCTTTATTTTTTATGCTTGCCAAAGAATCCTTTTTTTTCAGTGGAAACTTCTCCCATGGCTTCCTGATAAGCCCGAAGAGCCTGCTTTTGCTTTTCATTCATTGATTCCGGAACCTGTACAACTAAAGTTACATAGTGATCGCCCCGAACATTTTTATTTCGAATCGACGGTACTCCTTTTCCTTTCAAACGAACTTTTGTATCCGTCTGTGTTCCCGGCTTAATGGTATGTTCATAAGCTCCATCAACGGTCTGGATATGGATTGTAGCACCCAGTGCTGCCTGTGCAAATGTAATCGGCTCCGTAGAAAACAGATCATATTCTCTACGCTGGAACTTCGGATGACGGCTGACAGTTACCGTTACAAGTAAATCGCCACGCGGTCCCCCATTCTTTCCCGGTTCTCCTTTTCCACGAATCCGGATGCTCTGTCCATTGTCGATACCTGCCGGAACCGTAACCTGAATCTTCTTTCGCTTGCTTTCATAGCCGGTTCCACCGCATTTTGTACATTTTTGACGGATAACTTTTCCAGATCCTCCACACTCCGGACAGGTCTGGACGTTCTGGACTGTTCCGAACATAGATTGCTGTGTATATACAATCTGACCGCGGCCACCACATTTTGGACAGGTCTCCGGAGATGTACCTGGTTTTGCTCCTGTTCCATGACAGGTTTCACATTCATCTTTCAGCGTAATTTCCAATTCTTTTGTACAGCCAAATACAGCTTCTTCAAAAGTAACCCTTACACCGGCGCGCACATGTGCCCCCTGTGTCGGTCCATTACGTTTGGCACGAGAACCACCGCCAAACATACCGCCGAATAAATCGCCAAAAATGTCTCCCATATCGCCGCCACTAAAGTCAAAGCCGCCAAACCCGCCGGCACCGCCGCCGAATCCACCGTTCTGATCAAATGCTGCATGACCGAATTGATCATATTGAGAACGTTTTTGAGAATCACTCAAGACCTCATATGCTTCTGTTGCTTCTTTGAACTTTGCCTCTGCCTCTTTATCTCCCGGGTTCATATCCGGATGATATTTTTTGGCTACTTTTCGATATGCACGTTTAATCTCCGCCTCGGTAGCACCTTTGCTTACCCCAAGAACCTCATAATAATCTCTTTTATCTGCCATTTTAATACAACCTCTCTACAGTTTGATCGCTCCACTTATATGCAGCATAAGCCGTAGAAGAATGTCTGCATCTCCATTTGCCGCTGCATGAAAACGTGAGAAACCCGCAAAGCAGATTTCTCATCGTTATGTTTTATACTGGTTTTCGCACTAAAATTACACTTCTTTGTAATCACCGTCTACAACATCATCTGCATTGTACGCTGTGTCAGCACCTGCATTTGCTCCCTGAGCACCTGCTGCCTGCTGAGCCTGTTCATACATCTTAGCAAATAAGTTCTGAGCACTTGTCATTAATGTTTCTTTTGCAGTTTTCATTTCTTCAACCTGAGCTTCTGTCATATTTTCAGGATCTGCTGCTGCAATTAAATCTTTTAATGCCTGAAGATCAGCCTCTACTTTAGATTTATCTGCAGGATCTAATTTATCGCCTGCTTCTTCCAAAGCTTTTTCTGTCTGGAATACCATAGAATCTGCTTCATTTCTTGTATCAACTGCTTCTTTACGTTTTTTATCTGCTGCTTCAAATTCTGCTGCTTCTTTTACGGCTTTTTCAATATCATCATCCGACATATTAGAGCCCGCTGTAATTGTAATGTGCTGTTCTGCACCTGTACCTAAATCTTTTGCAGATACATTTACAATACCGTTTGCATCGATATCGAATGTTACCTCAATCTGAGGAACACCTCTTCTTGCAGGAGCGATACCATCTAAACGGAATCTACCTAAAGATTTATTATCTCTTGCAAACTGTCTTTCACCCTGAACAACATTGATGTCTACTGCACTCTGATTATCTTCTGCTGTAGAGAAAATCTGGCTCTTCTTAGTCGGGATTGTTGTATTTCTTTCAATTAATCTTGTAGCGATGCCTCCCATTGTTTCAATAGATAATGATAATGGTGTTACATCTAATAACAGGATATCTCCTGCACCTGCATCACCTGCTAATTTACCACCCTGGATAGAAGCACCAATTGCTACACATTCATCCGGATTGATTCCTTTGAAAGGATCTTTTCCTGTTAACTGTTTTACTTTGTCCTGTACTGCAGGAATACGGGTAGAACCACCTACTAATAATACTTTTGTTAATTCCGAAGCAGTAAGTCCTGCATCTTTTAATGCAGTCTGAACAGGAGCTGCTGTTCTTTCTACCAAGTTTCTTGTTAATTCATCGAATTTTGCTCTTGTCAAGTTCATATCAAAATGTTTTGGACCTTCTGCAGTTGCTGTGATGAATGGCAAGTTGATGTTTGTCGTTGTTGCAGAAGAAAGTTCTTTTTTGGCTTTTTCAGCAGCTTCTTTTAATCTCTGCATAGCCATCTTATCTGTAGACAAGTCAACGCCTTCTGCCTTTTTAAATTCATCTAACATATATTGTGTAATAACATTATCAAAGTCATCTCCACCTAATTTGTTATCACCTGCTGTAGATAATACTTCGATTACTCCGTCACCGATTTCAATGATGGAAACATCGAATGTACCTCCACCTAAGTCATAAACCATAACTATCTGTTCATTTTCATTGTCAAGACCATAAGAAAGAGCTGCTGCTGTCGGTTCATTGATAATACGTTTTACGTCTAAGCCGGCGATCTTACCAGCATCTTTTGTTGCCTGTCTCTGAGCATCATTAAAGTAAGCCGGAACAGTAATAACTGCTTCTGTTACTTTTTCTCCTAAATAGTTTTCTGCATCACCTTTTAATTTCTGAAGAACCATAGCAGAGATTTCCTGTGGTGAATAGTTCTTTCCATCAATGTTTACTTTGTAGCTTGTTCCCATGTGTCTTTTAATAGAAGAGATTGTCTTTTCTGCATTTGTAACAGCCTGACGTTTTGCAGGTTCACCAATTGCACGTTCTCCTGTCTTTGTAAAAGCTACCACAGATGGAGTTGTTCTCATACCTTCTGCGTTTGTAATGACAGTTGGTTTTCCACCTTCCATAACTGCCACACAGCTGTTTGTAGTTCCTAAGTCAATACCAATAATTTTACCCATGATTAAATTCCTCCTAAATATCTATACCATTGAAATATATGTGTTACTTTTTTAATTAAAATAAGGATGTTCCATTCGACTAGCGTTTGTCTTTCGCCCTTCGGCTCGGACTCACTGAGTCTCAGGAACGACTTTCGCACTAACCTCAAACTTCGCTAACGCTCGTTTTCGCTAAGTGCTCAATGTCAGTTCGCAACCTTTACCATGCTGTGGCGAAGAACGCTGTCTTTATATATATAGCCTTTTTGCAGTTCTTCTGCTACAACGTTTTCTTCGAAAGCGTCGTCTTCGACATGCATCACCGCATTGTGAAGATCCGGATTAAATTCCTTTCCTTCTGCATTCATTGGAGCCACGCCAATTCCTTCTAATGTTGTCATCAGCTGTTTATAAATCGCTTCAATTCCTTGAACAAAAGGACTTTCCTTTTCCTCTTCAGCAACTGCCGCCAGACCTCTTTCAAAATTATCAACGACTGGAAGCAGTTTTTCTAAAACATCTTTTGCTCCCATATCGTATTTTTGCATTGATTCTTTCGCCATGCGCTTTCTGGCATTCTCAAATTCTGCCATTAGCCGCTGATATCGGTCATTTAATTCTTCAATTTTTTTATCTTTTGGATCTTCAGAAGTTTCTTCTGAAACTTCTTCTTCCGTCTGTGCTTCTTTTTCTTCTGTCACTTCTTCCACAACTTCTTGTTCCATTGCTTCTTCTTTCACTTTCTTTTCCACAGATGGCCCACCTTTCTTTTATTACTTCTTTTTAAATATCTCATCCAACTCTCCGGTCAGATTCTTTAAAGTCTTCACTACCTTTGAATAATTCATGCGCTTTGGACCAATAATTCCTATCGTTCCCATACCACCGCCATCTAATTCATAAGTAGCTGTTACCAGACTACAATCTTCCATATTCTGTAGATTCATTTCATTGCCAATGTATACCTGAATACCCGTATGTTCTTCATCAGAATCCTGGGTTTCATCTACAAATCTGGTCAATGCTTTCTTTTCAACCAAAGTATCCAGCAATTTTGTCGCCGTTTCCGGATTACCTAATTCCGGATATTTAAAAATGTTCGTCGTACCGCTCGTATAAATCTCAAGCTCATCCGCCTCTTTGATCGCTGCTGAAATTCCCTGCAAGATACAGTCTAATATATCAGAATGAATCCCTGCCTGTATTTTCATCGTTTCGATCAGCTCTAAATTAATATCCCTCAAACTCAGTCCCTGTAAGAAACTGTTCAAAAGAACATTCATCTTCAAAACTTCATCGTTCATTAAAGGTTCCGGTACACGAATCAGATGATTCTTAACGACATTTCCTTCAATTACGATAACTGCCAGCAGACTTTCTTCATCCACTTGGGATAGCTGAACGAATTTCACACGAGAATTCTTATACTGAGGTGCTGTTACCATAGTTGCATAATTCGTATTAGAAGCAAGTACAGAAGCAACCTGTTCCAACATCACTTCCATCCGGTCAACCCTCTGAAGCAATGCCTCTTTTCTTTCTTCCTCTGCTTCCTTTTCCTGCATCAGCTGATCTACATAATAACGATATCCCAGATCAGAAGGTATCCTCCCAGCCGATGTATAAGGTTGGAGAATCAGTCCCATCTCTTCCAGATCTGCCATCTCATTACGGATAGTTGCAGATGAAAGTTTAATATCAGGGCTCTTGGAAATCGTCCGCGATCCAACTGGCTCACCCGTTTCAAGATAATTCATGATGATCGCATGTAATATTTTTTTCTTTCTGGTTGTTAATTCCATCCCTGTCTCCTTCCTTTTTAAGTTTATTAGCACTCGTGCGATTTGAGTGCTAACATCTTTCATCCACTATATTATCACTTTATTTTTCTTTGTCAACCCCTAAAAGGGAGATTTTTTTGTCCTTTTTTCAAAACTTTTTATAATAGACCAAAAAAACAATTCTCATTATAAAGAAAAATAATCATTTTCATAGAAAATATGTATAAAATAAACTGTGTTTTTTCTTGAATCATGACATCAAAAAGAGTAAAATACTCGTGGAGCTAACCTTGTGATTTCTTTATCACATTTATATAAAATGGAGGAAACATATGAAAAATTCATCAAGCAATTCTGCTTTGACAAGAGTTCATTCTCTATTAGATGCGAATAGTTTTGTAGAAATCGGTGCGGGCATCACTGCACGTTCTACTGATTTTCATCTATATGAAGAAGAAACTCCTGCCGACGGAGTATTAACAGGCTACGGATTAATCAACGATGCGCTTGTTTATATTTACAGTCAGGATGCTTCCGTATTGGGCGGAGCAATTGGAGAAATGCATAGCAGAAAAATCACGAATCTTTATAACATGGCTCTGAAGATGGGAGCCCCAATCATCGGTATCATCGATTGTTCCGGTTTACGATTACATGAATCCACCGATGCGCTGAATGGTCTCGGTACGATCTACCAAAAACAGGCTTTTGCTTCCGGCGTCATTCCACAGATCACCCTCGTTATGGGCGACTGCGGAGGTGGAGTATCCGTAATTCCGGCATTGTCTGATTTTACTTTTGTGGAGGAGAAAAAAGGACATCTGTTTTTACAGTCTCCAAATACAATTCCGGCAAATACAAAAGAAACTTGTGATACCGCTTCCGCTGAATGGAAATCAAAATATACACAAAGCATTGATTTTTGCGGCACCGAAGATGAAATCTATGCAGAAGTCAGACGCTTTATCGGAATCCTTCCAGCTAATAACCGTTTTTCGATCATGCAAGAGCCATGTGCTGACGATCTTAACCGTATATGTGAAGGAATCGAGAATGCATCTTCTGACGCTGCACTTGTCCTTTCTATCATTGCTGATAACTATGATTTTATCGAAACTAAAAAAGAGACTGCCAGAGAAATGGTAACCGGTTTCTTGAAACTGGACGGTATGACGATCGGATGCGTAGCAAACCGACAGAATGTAACGGATAGCGAGGAAACATTCCCGGCTGTATTAACTGCAGACGGAGCTAATAAAGCCGCTTCTTTCATTAAATTCTGCGATGCTTTCCATATACCGGTTCTTACCTTATCGAATGTGACCGGATTTGAAAGCTCATTTGAATCGGAGATTCATACACCGGCCGCATGCGCTGCACTTGCATCTGCATATGCATCTGCAACCATACCGAAGGTAACGCTGATCACCGAATGCGCAATGGGCTCTGCAGGAACCATTATGGGCAGCAAATCATTAGGAATTGATCTTGTATATGCTTTTGACAGTGCAACGATCGGTTCCATGGATGGTACTCATGCTGTGAAGATTTTACACGAGGGTGAGAGTGCTTCTTTCATTCGCCAAAAAGCTGTGGAATATGATCATTTGTATAACAGTGCTGCATCTGCTGCATCACGCGGCTATGTGGATATGATCATCCGCCCTCAGGACACACGAAAATATCTGATCAGTGCTTTTGAAATGCTCGCAACCAAGCAGGAATCTGTAAAATACAAAAAGCATCTGAGCATATAGAAAGGCGGCGATAACATGTATTTTCCATTATTATCAATCGGAGAAGTCTTTAAAACCGCTTTGTTGAACACCGTACTCGGCATGGGAACAGTATTTGCTGTGTTAATTTTTATCAGCCTTCTGATTTCCCTGCTGGCATATATTCCTAAAATTCTGGAATCATTTAATAAGAAGGAACCAAAACAAAAAACAAGCAAATCGGCTCCCGCAACGACTCCGATATCTGCCGTTCAGCCTGCAGCTTCAGATCATCCTGAAGATGATCTGGAATTAATCGCGGTAATCACTGCCGCAATCGCTGCCTCAACAGGTGTTCCGGAAGATGCTTTTGTTGTTCGTTCCATTCGCCGTTCAGCTGCGAATCACTGGAATAAAACCATTTAAATTATAGGAGGATTACAATTATGATAAAACAATATACAATTACGGTAAACGGTACCTCATATGATGTTACCGTAGAGGAAAAAACAGGTGCTGCTTCAACTGCTCCTGTTGCTGCCCCGACAACCCCTTCCGCTCCTGCTGCACCAGCAGCAAAACCGGCAGCTCCTGCCGCCGGAAGCATCGATGTCAGAACAGGGGCTGCCGGAAAAGTTTTCAATATCCCTACTTCTGTCGGCCAGACCGTAAAGAAAGGCGATCCGGTTATTATTATTGAAGCAATGAAGATGGAAATCGGAGTTACTGCTCCGGAAGATGGAACAATCGCAAGTATTGATGTAGCTGTTGGAGATATGGTAGAATCCGGTGATGTTCTCGCTACTTTAAGTTAAACTGCGGGAGGTACTGCGATGAGTTATATTATAGAAGTTTTAGGAAATCTCATACACCAGACCGCATTTTTTAATTTAACAGTCGGAAACTATGCGATGATCTGTGTAGCCTGCGTTTTCCTTTATCTGGCTATCAAAAAGGAATATGAGCCATTACTGTTAGTTCCTATTTCTTTTGGTATGCTGTTAGTAAATATTTATCCGGATATCATGGCTGAAGGAGGGCTTCTTCACTACTTCTTTTTATTAGATGAATGGAGCATTCTTCCGTCCCTGATTTTCCTCGGGGTTGGTGCAATGACAGATTTCGGTCCCCTGATTGCAAATCCGCAGAGTTTTCTTCTCGGTGCTGCTGCCCAGTTCGGTATCTTTGCTGCGTATATTGGAGCAATGCTGCTCGGATTCGATAATGCCGCTGCTGCTGCCATCTCGATTATCGGTGGCGCTGACGGTCCTACTTCGATTTTCCTTGCAGGTAAGCTGCACCAGACACAATTAATGGGACCAATTGCCGTAGCCGCATATTCTTATATGTCGCTCGTACCGATCATCCAACCACCGATCATGCGTCTTCTGACAACCGAAGAAGAACGTCAGATCAAAATGGAACAGCTTCGTCCTGTATCAAAGATCGAACGCATCATGTTCCCGGTCATTGTTACAGTCGTTGTATGCCTGCTTCTTCCTACAACTGCTCCTCTGGTTGGTATGTTAATGTTAGGAAACTTATTTAAAGAATCCGGCGTTGTTCGTCAGTTGACAGAAACTGCTTCCAATGCCTTAATGTATATCGTTGTCATCCTGCTCGGAACCAGTGTAGGTGCAACAACAAGCGCTGAAGCTTTTTTAAATTTTACAACGATCAAGATCGTTGTATTAGGTTTGATCGCTTTTGCATTCGGTACTGCTTCTGGCGTTTTGTTTGGAAAGCTCATGTGTAAAGTAACCGGCGGTAAAGTAAATCCATTAATTGGATCCGCAGGTGTATCTGCCGTTCCAATGGCGGCCCGTGTATCCCAGAAAGTAGGTGCAGAAGCTGATCCTACGAACTTCCTGCTCATGCATGCGATGGGACCGAATGTAGCCGGTGTTATCGGAACAGCGGTTGCTGCCGGCGTATTTATGGCTGTATTTGGAATTAATTAGGAGGAAATATATTTATGGGAAAACCAATTAAAATTACAGAAACCATTCTTCGTGATGCGCAGCAGTCTTTGATTGCTACTCGTATGTCTACCGAAGAAATGCTTCCGATCATCGATAAAATGGATCAGGTTGGCTATCATGCCGTAGAATGCTGGGGCGGTGCAACTTTTGATGCATGTCTCCGCTTCTTAAAAGAAGATCCGTGGGAACGCCTTCGTAAATTTCGCGATGGTTTTAAAAATACAAAATTACAGATGTTGTTCCGTGGACAAAATATTCTTGGATATCGTCCATATGCAGACGATGTAGTAGAATACTTCGTACAAAAATCTGTTGCAAACGGCATCGATATCATTCGTATCTTTGACTGTCTGAATGACCTTCGTAATCTTCAGACTGCCGTCACTGCAGCGAATAAGGAAAAAGCACATGCTCAGGTTGCACTTTCTTTTACGCTCGGAGACGCATATACTTTAGATTACTGGAAGGACATTGCAAAGAGAATTGAAGATATGGGGGCAGATTCTATCTGTATCAAGGATATGGCAGGTCTTTTGGTTCCTTATCAGGCCTCTGAACTGGTAAGTGCATTAAAAGAGACCGTCGATCTTCCAATTGAACTGCATACACACTATACTTCCGGTGTTGCTTCGATGACTTATTTGAAAGCCGTGGAAGCCGGTGTTGATATTATCGATACCGCAATTTCTCCATTTGCAATGGGCACAAGCCAGCCTGCAACCGAAGTGATGGTAGAGACATTCAAAGGCACCCCGTATGATACCGGTCTTGATCAGGAATTGTTATCAGAAATCGCTGATCATTTTCGTCCAATCCGCGATAAAGCCTTAAAAACAGGATTACTGAATCCTAAAAATATGGGAGTTGATATTCAAACCTTGCTTTATCAGGTTCCTGGAGGAATGTTATCCAACCTGACTTCACAGTTAAAAGAACAGGGAGCAGAGGACAAGTTCTACGAGGTATTAAAGGAAGTTCCTCGCGTGAGAAAAGATCTCGGAGAACCACCTCTTGTTACTCCTTCTTCTCAGATTGTCGGAACGCAGTCCGTATTTAATGTATTGATGGGTGAACGCTACAAAATGGCAACAAAAGAAACAAAAGATATTTTACTCGGTAAATACGGCACAACCGTGAAACCGATGAATGAAGAAGTAAAACAAAAGGTTATCGGTGATAAAGAACCGATCACCTGCCGTCCAGCGGATTTACTGGAACCGGAATTAGATAAATTAAAAAAAGAAGTTGAAACCTGGTCCGAACAGGAAGAAGACGTATTATCTTACGCATTGTTCCCTCAGGTTGCAACCGACTTCTTTAAATACCGTGCCGCTCAAAAAGACGGTATTGATCCGGAATTGGGCAATAAAGAAAACGGAACGTATCCAGTGTAATAGATAAGTAAGAAAACTTCTTCTTTATGACATGTGACAGAGCATTAAACAAAAATCACATGCGAAGAAGTTTTCTTACTATCGATGGATCATTCAAATATTTTCTCAAATGAATTGTATCACTTTGAAGCATATAATGGATTCGCTTCCCTTATTTTATCGCCATATACGACTTTTAACTCTTCAAATGCCTGTTTGACAGAGCACGGTACATCCACATGTGCAATGTAGTTCTTTCCGTTCGGACCATAACCATTGCTGTCATCCATCAGTCTCGGTATCTCTCCCATCAACAACGTGATATATCGCTCCATATCCCACATTCCATGAATGTTTGTCTCAAATGCAGGGATTCCCTTCTCATCGATCACCTTTGCACGATAGACTGCATAATTTATAACTGTGACATCATCCGGTACATATTTTCGAAATCCCGCCTCCATGCGTTTTTGCATCGTTGCATCCTGGCACAAAATAATACTTTTCATGGAAATATCATTTTCATTTATCAATTCCAGTAAATACGTAATATTATTGCCGCAGTTCGTTGATTTTGTTTCTAAATAGTCTGCTCGGCAACCATATACTGTCACCAAATACTTTTGAAATACCTCTGCTTCCGAAAGACCAGACGTTTCGATGTCCGGGTGTTCCTGATGGATTTTCCGACGCAAAGTTTCAGTCGTATGTCCTGCACCTCCGACAATGATATATGTATCCGCAATTTCATCCTTGATCGCCTGTGCAAGAATATCTCCACCTTCCGGTATGCTCCCTCCAAACAACACCATAACATCCACTTTTCCGATATTATATTTCTTTTTCAGCTGTTTACGTGAAAGTTCGTCAACATCTCTTTTTCCGCAAAAATTTCCAAGTATATTGATATTTTCAGCGATTCGTGCTGCCATATTCAGCCTCCTCTCTAGTTTCATAAATAATTGACAAATATATTTTTCTATACAATTTGTGATTTATCGAAAACTTTTTCATCTAATACTCCCAATAAATCTGGACAATTCCTTCTTCTTCGCTATTCGTATGATAACATTGAATCGTTCTGTTTCCATATAACTGCTGAATCAGCTGCATCCCTTCCCGCGTATATTTATCGGTAATCTGCTCGCATGCCTGGCGATAAACCTCTTCATCCGAAAATTTAAAGACCGAAGATTCTTTTTTCTTTGTAATATCATCTTTGATTACAGACCATATTTCCTGACCATCATAATGATCATAGTATCTTCCGTTAACAACATAATAATTCCAGTCCATCTTTGTACATTTCGGAATATCAAATTCAAAATCATCCTCAAGTGTATGGGTTTTAAACAGCTGCTCATCATTACAGCACAAATAATTATAATTGATACGCGCGGACTCGGGAATCTGATCCGGAACCTCTCCGGAAAAGATCGGATCGCCCCATGTTGTATCAACATAATAATAATCTCCGCCGCAAATCACCAAATTCCATGTATGAGAATCTCCACGACTCTCCGCGGTTCCTTCAACATACGTACAGAATACCCCCAGCCTGTTTAACAGATATTGCGTTGCCCGCGTGTAGCCTGCACAAACAGATTTCTTCCTTAAAAAAACGCTGTCAATGTTTTGATCATCTCCGATTTTACCCGCACTAACCGCGGCTTCATCATAATCCGTTTCATTGATCACATATTCATAAATATATAAAATCTTCTCATAATCCGTAGCATTTTGGGAAATTCCGGACAGGCAGGACTCCACGGTCTTCTCGATTTCTTTCTGCTTGTTCTTAATTTCCTCCTCTGTAAACAGATACCGAGGCATCAACGCATATGACGTAAAAATCAGTTTCTGTTTACTGTATTGATAGCTGTTATCACACCAAAAAATATCCGGATGGTCATTTAATACCGCCTTGTATATTTTATGAATTTCTTCTTCATCAGACACGTCCATTTTTATATTCTCTTCCAGGTTCTGCAATCCGTCATAAACCGCTTCATATACGTCCTGCTCCTCATTCGAAAGCTGATTATAATAAAACTTGCCTGCTTCCTGCTTTACCACATCCGTCATATTTTCTGCTTCCGTATCCGAATCTTCTTTTTCTGTATCCGCAGTTGTTTTCTCCTCCGATCGTTCCTCAGCGTAATCCGCTTTTTCTTTTGAAAAAACACTTCCGCATCCCGAAGATCCCGCTGCCATCGCAAGAATCAAAAATAATAAAATCAATCGATTAAAAAGTTTTTTCATACTCAGTTTCCTCCATATACGAATTGAAAATCCGATTCTCTAATAACAAAATGATTATGTCTAAAAGTAATCAATCCTTCTTCTTGCATTTTGCCCAGTTCATTGGAAAGTGCACTGCGATTCACACTGAGATAATCCGCAAGCTGCTGCCTGTTAAACGGAATATCAAACTCCTTGCTCTGCTTCTCTATCGTCATCATAGACAGATAAGATAAAACCCTGCCTCGAATACTTTTTGATGAGGTAAGAAAAATACGGTCAGACAACACAAGATTTTTCCGTGCCGCAAGCATCAGGAGATTATGGTGCATCTTGATCTTCCAGTTTTCCCCTCTCTCCAAATCAGACAGCACATGTCCGACATGAAGAAACACGACCTGAGATTCTTCCTTCGCAGTCACATCTACACGCATCGGCTCTGTTCCCAAAAACGCATACACTTCCGCAAAAATCTGACCCGGCATAATATCGCTTAAAATTGTTTTATTTCCCCATAAATCATGATTTTCAATATGTGCGCTTCCGCTTAACAAAAGACCGATTTCCCGCGTTGTATCACCTGCATGGAAAATAGCTTCTTCCTTTTGATAAGTACGCTCCCGAAAAATACCGGCAGCATTCATCTCCTTTATTTCATCTTCTGTTATATTTTTAAAAATTTCCATATTTTTCAACTGATTTTCATTCAAACTATCACCTCTTTGTTGTTTTAACAACATACACTTTTTATTTACTTTATTATAATAAATCTGCAAAGTCAAGAAAGGAAGGTATTATAATCAATGATTCGAAAAATAATTCATATTAACGAGAAAAAATGCAACGGATGTGGAGCATGCGCAAAAGCATGTCATGAAGGAGCCATCGGCATGGTCGAAGGAAAAGCAAAGCTATTGAGAGATGATTATTGTGACGGATTAGGGGACTGTCTTCCGACATGTCCAACTGGAGCAATCACATTCGAAAAACGAGAGGCTGCGCCATATAATGAGGCTGCAGTGCTTGCCTTGCGCCCTCGCGTAAATAAAAAAGTCGGATCCGTCTCCGAACTTCACCAATGGCCAATTCAGATAAAATTAAGTCCGATTCAAACGCCGCTTTTTAAAGATGCAGAACTTCTCATCGCAGCCGACTGTACCGCCTATGCATATGCAAAATTTCATCAGGATTTTATTCGAGGACACGTGACACTGATCGGATGTCCTAAATTAGATATGATTGATTACAGCGAGAAATTAGCAGAAATCATCCGCAAAAATGAAATAAAAAGTGTCACTGTCGTTCGTATGGAAGTCCCATGCTGCGGCGGCATAGAACAGGCAGTGAAAAAAGCAATCCAAAACAGTGACAAGCTTCTGCCGTGGCAGGTGATCACGATTTCCATTGATGGAAAAATTTTATCCTGACAATATGTGTAGGCGTTTTTTTGTAAGCTACAACTTGCTCACTGATGACAAGAAAGTTTCTTTGAATGTGGCATTGTGCAGAGTATTCGTACAACTTGCAGTTCGGCTTTTATACACAGAAACGCCTGCATACGGCAAAGCCGGATGTTTCCCGCATATCATGCGGAAGGAAAGCTTGCTTATCTATCCGCATGTTGTGGGAAAGAAAAGGCGTTCCGTCTGTCACCAAAGTCTGCCCAACCGTTCAAACGCAGTGCGTTTTGGGCGGACTTTTCGAAAAAGACGAACTGCTTATGTTGTACTTATACTCTGTCACACCAGCCGCAGGAAAAGGAGCTTTTTTGTGTTCCTTTTACTTACTGCTTATTTTATCAACATAAGATGAAAATAAATCTCTTACATTATTTTTCTCCACTTCTATCTGGCAGTTCTGCTGTCAGACTCTTCGCCCTTTGTAATACAGAGATAAGTCGGTCAAAACTGTTTGTATCCGGATCGAAATAATAATAATTTTTCGTTCCCTCTTTCCGCATCTTCAAGATTCCCGCATTTTTTAAAATTTGAAGATGATGAGAAACTGCAGGACGTGAGAAATGTGTTCTGTCAGTAATATCTCCCACTCTGGCTCCATAACAAACTTCCATTTTCATCATTTCCAGAATCAAATGTTGTCGATTTTCATCTCCCAGTGCAATTAACACTTTATGACATTTTTCAAAGTCCTTTGCCAGTGTTTCTATATCTTCTTTCGTATACAAGCCATCACCTTCTTTTCTATGCTTATGATACAATCCTACGATTCAACTCTATGCCCGGTTACAGCCTCAAAATGATATTTTACAATACCAAGATCCATTTTTGTATAAAATCCTTTTCCGGCTTTTGCATATACTTTACCATTTTTCATCGTAAAGTAAAATTTCTGCTGATTCATTGCTGTAGGAGCAAGCAAAACCGCTTCCATCCCTTTTGAAAACCAGTCCGGCATAGTATCTATGCAGTCGCAAAGCTGTTCCAAAGGTTTATTTTTATGTTCGGTTCCTTGTACAGCACCATATCCCAGTGCGATAATACAAATCAGTTTTTCCCCTTTTCTAACCTTTGCACTGCATTTTCCATGTGTCAATGCAACCCAGCAGGTATTTAATCCCAGTTCCTGCGCCTTTAATACAAGTTTTTCTCCATAATATCCGGCTTTTTCTTCCAGATCTGCACCCTTTTTCCCTACAAGTGCAATATAATTCTCTACTCCACTGAATTTACCATAATGTGCCATGAATCCTTGAAAACACTTTGGTTCATCAAAAATAAGCTGAATATTTAATCCACTTGCCCGATTGCATTCCTTTGCCAGTTTTTCTAATGCCTGTCTCTTATCAGACTCAATTTTCCCCTCACGATATTGACGCACACTATGTCGTGCTCTCATAATTTCTAAAATATCCACAGTAAAAACTCCTTTCGTTTAAATGCTTAAACGGATTATAACACATTTTCGTGTGAAAATTTTATTGGTAAAGAAAATCGAGATAAATAAGTAACTTCTACACTTCCACTCCTCTGCCCCCTCATTTATGACATCTGTTATTCTTTTTATCTCAACATTTGATGTTATGACTTTAGATTCTCATCCGGCTGCTGTCCATCGTGCGCCTTCCATTGACATTCCGTCATTTCTATATTGGAAAAAACAGCCTTAAAAGATGACTCCTCCGGTGAGCAGGCATAAACGCCAAACCGGATTTTACCTGCACCTTTATGCATATGACAGATTCGCATCTGGTGATATACAATTCCATCTGTTGAACATTCAATGCAATAATCATCATTCCGTCTGCTAAAACGATACCACATAGATTTTATGGAAGCATCTATGACAGTTGTTGCCCAGTCAGAATACCCCTGATTTGTAACAACGCTTCCCAAATGCTGATATTCATTATTTTCATATTCAATAGAACCCTTCAGCCAATTTTCACTGTCTAAATACATAACAATACCACATTGATCGAATCGATGATGGCTTTCTTCGAATTCTGTCTTTATAATAAAACTAAAATATTTTTCCTCAGTTTCCATTTGCAATACAGGAGCGCTATCATTTTGGAAATGATAGTAAGTTCTCTGCCACAGGTCTGTATGAGGTTCTGTTATGATTTCAATTCTTTTACTTTCAATTTTGTATTCTTTGGGCTCTCTTATCCATTTAAAATCATTCAAATTTATGTTCATACTATCTCCTTTTCCTTCATCTAATATTATTATTTCTCTTTTTACCAACAGCTCACATTGCTTTCTAATCAATCATTTGATTCATCTTTTCGCTCACTGATTTCGGAAGTTTCATCACATATCCAATATTCGGATTATCTTCATCTGGTTCCTCATCCATATCCCAATACCAGTTTCCCTCATATTTTACAAGTGACATCGTGCCCCTGATCAGATTATCTTGACTGATCATTTCAAGGTCATACCACACGTCATCTTGAATGCCTCCAGCGATGTGCTGCAAATTTAAGTCCAGTTTTTGTTTCGTTCCGTATTTCCGGAGTTTCAGAATCTTCTGCTTTTCCTGTTCACTCAAAACAATTTTATCGAAATCCCCTTCCATTATGTTTTCATCCGCTTTCCGCTTCCGAATATACCAATTATAATGCGAAAAATCTGAATAATACCGGATCACATCTTCTTTTTCATCCTGAAGACAATAAAAAGCACTGCTTTCATCATAATACATTTTCCCTTGAAATGTTCCATGCACCTCAAACATCGTATTCCGTCCGGTCTGCTTTAAGATTTTAGAAATCAGATCATCCCTCTCCTGAATATTAAATACCGCTTTCCCCTGAAAATCATCATAAATCTGAATATAATCGGAAAAGTCAAATGGTAGATCATCCTCAAATTTGCAGTCTTCTGATCCATATATCGTCAATTCTACACTTTCATAGATCTGATCATCATATACAAATGTTGTTCCGTTATCTTCCCAATTAAGCATCGTTCCTGTATGAATATAATTTCCATTTCCTGTAAAAAATGATTTTTCCCGTTCATTGATAATCCACATAAAAGGCCAGGCGGTTAAAAAGATTCCGAATAATGCAAATATAGTCAAAAAGATCTTCTCTCCCGCAACGCTTTTCCGTCTCCATTTTCTAATAATTAATATCATGGTTATCAAAAGACATATCGCCCCAACTCCCAGCAATTGAAGCATAAATTTTGCAACTGCATAATTTCCCATAGTTCCTCCTTCTTATCAAAATAACACCTATGTAAAATATTATTTTATCTTTTTTAATTTACCCCGATACAGATATTCCACTTCCATTTCCCCATCATCCGGTCCATCATTTTTTAAATCATATACTTCATACTTTCCATCTTCTTCCAGGCTCATTGTATAGGTATGTTCGACCTTGACACCCCATTCCTGTTCTACTTTCCTGTCCGCAATTTTCATTACTTTGCAATATCCCTGCTCATCAAATGCCTCATAGTTCGTCGCCATTAGATAGTATTTCACCGGAAATTCTTCCATCGTTGAATCTTCGGTTACCTCATCACCATATTCTTCAAGAATCGAAACCTTGTCACCATCTAACCGAACTTTCACTTTAAACGGACCACTTCCGCCACTGATCTCATAAGCTTTTCCTTTAAATTTAACATAAGTTCCGGAAGACATATATCCATAAATATAATAATCATCTCTATTCTTTTCCATCCCGAATATCTTGACTCCCGCAGCTTTCTGAGTCGGCAGATACTGCTCGCTCCACGTTTCACCCTCACGCTTTGCAAACTGCTTACAAAGGTTCTCTTTTTGTGCAGCCGTTAACCGACCTCCTCCAACACTAATTGGAACAAGAAGGTAACCCAGGCTGATCAACAATGCCAGTAAAAGAACCGATAAAATAATGATCGGAATCCTACTTCTTCTTCTAATTTTTTTTAAATAGTCAATTTCCTCTTGCTCCTGAATGGGATTTGCATTTATATTAGAACCGATATCACTCTTCATATGTTCCAAGACCATAGAACAGTTTTCACACTCATTCAAATGCTCTTCAATTGCCTGATTCGTTACCTCAC